>NZ_DASSTI010000151.1:0-4047 GCF_035708005.1 Segeticoccus sp.
GCGCCAGCGGACTGCACTCGGTTTTCGGTGCACGCCGCACTCCTCGTCGGGCTCAGCGGACTGCGCCTCCTCCGCCGCTACCGGCAGCCGTCGGCGAGCCTGCTGGCAGAGGGCGGTCCTGGAAGAACTCCCGGCTGGGCACGAGGAGCCCCACGAGCGACAGCACGAGGAACACGATCTGGTGGATGTGGTCCTTGCCGGGCGGGAGCTGCCCGATCAGGTGGGCGAGCCAGAAGACCGGGTAGAACCAGAGCACCCACCAGGCCCACTTCTCGCCCCGGCGAAAGGGAACCAGCACCAGCAGGCCGCCGAAGAGGCCCATCCCCGTCAAGGCCACGCCATCCGCGCGATAGAGGAGGTCCGCGCCGAACGCGGCCGCGACGATGCCGAACCCGAGGACGCCGATGCTGACCACCAGCAAGCAGGCCCAGCCCAGCCTGAGGGCGGCTCTCTCCCGCTGCATCCGACAACGCTAGCCCCGGAGCGGGCGGTCAGGCGATGCCGCGGCTGGCGCGGGCCTCGATGTCGTCGAGGACCTGGTCGGCCGCGGCCACGCTGACCCTGCCGTTGCGGCGGGCAGTGAGGATCACGTCCCGCTCGATGTCCGCGGCGAGACTCAGCGCGCGGCGCAGGGCCTCGACCGGTTCCTCGGCGTCCTCGGCGGGCGACACCGCGAACTCGAGGGCGGACTGGGCGCCGAGGTAGCCCTCGTACTGCTGCACGGCAGCCGCGCGCACCGAGGCGGGGAGTTCGTCGTCGCTGCTGGTGCGCAGCGCCTCCAGCGCGGCGCTGGTGGCTTCGCGGCGGAGGCGGGCCACCTCGCCCGGGACGTCATAGTCCGCGCCGACGCGCAGGAACGACACGATGGGGGCGAGGGTGAGGCCCTGCCCCAGCAGGGTGACCAGCACGCAGCAGAGTGCGGTCAAGGTGATGACGGCCCGGCCCGGGAAGCCGCTGCCGCCGGCGACGGCCATCGGCAGCGCCAGCGTCGTGGCCACGGACACCACCCCGCGCATGCCCGCCCAGGCGACGACCGTGGTCTCCCGCCAGCCGTAGGGAGCCTGGCTCTCCTGGCGCCGGCGGTGCCAGCGCGCGAACCAGGCGGCGGGATAGAGCCAGACACCACGGAACACCACCACGGCACCGATCACGGCGGCCGCGGTCAGCAGGGCAGGGCGGGTGAGGGAGCTGCGCCCCAGCAGTCCGGTCAGCTCGAAGCCGATGAGGGCGAAGACCAGGCTGGTGATCACGAAGTCCGCGAATCGCCAGACCGACCGCCCCAGCAGGTAGCCGCCGGCCGTGGTGGCCCGGTGCGCGAAGCTGCGGAGGTAGAGCCCGAGCGCCAGCACCGCCAGGACGCCTGAGCCGTGCAGCTGCTCGGCGAGCAGGTAGACCGCGAACGGCATCACCGCGGTCACCGTCGTTTCCGAGGGACCGTCGTGCAGGGCCGCCAGGATCAGCTTGGTCACCCATCCGACGGCGATGCCGAGGCCGATGCCCACACCCACCGCGAGTACCAGCTCGACGACCACGTGCCCCGCGGACAGGTGGGCGGTGACCACAGCGCCCACCGCAACCTGATAGATCACCAGCGCCGTCGCGTCGTTGAACATCCCCTCGCCCTCGAGGACCGTCACGAGCCGGTGCGGCAGACGCAATCGACGCGAGACTGCTGTGGCGGCAACGGGATCGGGTGGGGAGACGATGGCTCCCAGCACCCAGGACGGTCCCCACGCCAAGCCCATCGCATGGGCGACAGCGGCGACGACGAAGGCGGTGGCCGCGGTGAGGCCGACGGCGAGCAGCACCACGGGGCGCGCGTTCTCACGGAACTCCCGCACCGTCGTGCGCTGGGTTGCGGCGAACAGCAGCGGTGGCAGGACCACCGGCAGGATGAGCTGCGGTGCGATGTCGAGGTTGGGCACGCCCGGCACGAGCGCCAGCAGCAGGCCGAACACGCTGAGCAGGATCGGTTGTGGCACACCGACCCGGTCGGACAGCGGGGTGAGGGAGACGACACCGGCGATGAGGATCGCGGCGGTGAGCAGCACCGTCACCGCAGCTCACCGATCGCTGGCGTTCCCGTCTCGCCCGGTGAGCAGCCGTTCCATCGCGCCGAGCTCTTCGGCGAACACGTCGCGCCGGGCATGCGCCCCGCAGGAGAGCAACAACCGCGCGTAGTCGGCAGCGGCCTTGGCGATCCGCTCGCCGAGCGCGTCACCCTGCGAGGCACCGAAGTCGTCCGTGGCGGCATACACGCCGGTGGGTGAGACGACGGCGTGCAGATAGGAGAACATCGGACGCAAGGCGTGCTCGAGGACCAGCGAATGCCGCTCGGTCCCGCCGGTGGCGGCGATGAGGACCGGCAGGTCCGACAGCGTCTCCTCAGGCAGCACGTCGAAGAAGGACTTGAACAGGCCGCTGAACGAGGCGTTGAACGCCGGCGTCACCGCAATCAGTCCGTCGGCCTCGGCAAGCGTCTCGAACGCCGACTCCAGCTCACCGGTGGGGAAACCCGTCAGCATCGCGTCCATGATCGGTCGGCCCAGCGTGCGCAGCTCGACCACCGACGAGCTCACCGACGCCCCGGAGTCGGTCAGCTGCGCGGTGACCGCCGCGAGGATGCGGTCAGCGAGCAGCCGGGTCGACGACGGCTCCCGCAGGCCGCCACTCACCACTGCCAGCTTGGTCATCGCGGCTCCTCCGTGTCCGTGTCCGTGTCGGTGTCGCTGTCGGCTCGTGCTGCCGCACGCAGCGACTCGTGGGTCGGCGCGTCCGGGACGTCGTCGGGTCGGCCGACCTCGAACTCCTTGCGCAGCACGGGGACCACCTCCTCGCCGAGTAGGTCGAGCTGCTCGAGCACCGTCTTCAGCGGTAGCCCGGCGTGGTCGAGGAGGAACAGCTGACGCTGGTAGTCGCCGACGTAGTCGCGGAAGCCGAGCGTCCGCTCGATGACCTGCTGGGGGGAGCCGACCGTGAGCGGGGTCTGCGCGGTGAACTCCTCGAGCGAGGGGCCGTGCCCGTAGACCGGCGCGTTGTCGAAGTAGGGACGGAACTCACGCACCGCGTCCTGGCTGTTGCGGCGCATGAACACCTGGCCACCGAGTCCGACGATGGCCTGCCGAGCCGACCCGTGTCCGTAGTGCTCGAACCGCTGTCGATACAGCGCGACCAGCCGCTCGGTGTGCGAGGCCGGCCAGAAGATGTGGTTGGCGAAGAAGCCGTCCCCGTAGTACGCCGCAAGCTCGGCGATCTCCGGGGTTCGGATGGAGCCGTGCCACACGAACGGCGGTATGCCGTCCAGCGGCTGGGGTGCCAGCGTGAACCCCTGCAGCGGGGTCCGGAACTTGCCGGACCAGTTCACGACGTCCTCGCGCCACAGCCGGCGCAGCAGGTCGTAGTGCTCGACGGTCAGCGGCACCGCCATCCGGATGTCCTGACCGAACCACGGGTACACCGGCCCGGTGTTGCCGCGGCCGAGCATCACGTCGGTGCGCCCCTCGGACAGGTGCTGCAGCACGCTGAAGTCCTCGGCGATCTTGACCGGGTCGCTGGTCGTGATCAATGTCGTGGAGGTGGACAGGATCAGGCGCTCGGTCTGGGCGGCGATGTAGCCGAGCAGCGTGGTGGGCGAGGAGGGCACGAAGGGAGGGTTGTGGTGCTCGCCCGTGGCGAAGACGTCGAGGCCCACTTCTTCGGCCTTCTTCGCGATGGCCACGGTGTTGCGGATCCGCTCGTGCTCGGACGGCGTCGTTCCTGCGGTCGGGTCCGGGGTGACGTCGCCGACGGTGAAGATCCCGAACTGCATCCCAGCCACGTCGCACAGGCTACGCGCCACCGCCCATCCCGGCCTGACGTGCGCGGACGATCGCCTCCGACCGGTCGGCGAGGTGCAGCTTGGCGAAGATCGCCGAGATGTGGTTGCTGACCGTCTTGGGGCTGATGAACAGCTCGCGCGCGATCACCCGGTTCGGGCGGCCGGCGGCGATGAGGTGCAGCACCTCGCGTTCCCGAGCGGTCAGCTCGGGGAACGGCTCTGCCGACGCT
>NZ_DASSTI010000152.1:0-9636 GCF_035708005.1 Segeticoccus sp.
GCCGACCATGGCCTCGCCCAGGCCGCGGGAGACCTTGGCGATCACGTCGGGGTCGTCGTAGAAGGTCGTCGCCTTGACGATGGCCTCCGCGCGCTGCGCCGGGTTGCCCGACTTGAAGATGCCGGAGCCGACGAAGACGCCTTCGGCGCCGAGCTGCATCATCATCGCGGCGTCGGCCGGGGTGGCGATGCCGCCGGCGGTGAAGAGCACGACCGGCAGCTTGCCGGCCTCGGCGACCTCGCGGACCAGCTCGTAGGGCGCCTGCAGCTCCTTGGCCGCGACGTAGAGCTCGTCGGCCGACATCGAGCGGAGCCGGTTGATCTCGGCCCGGATGGAGCGCATGTGCGTGGTCGCGTTGGAGACGTCGCCGGTGCCGGCCTCGCCCTTGGAGCGGATCATGGCCGCGCCCTCGGTGATGCGGCGCAGCGCCTCGCCCAAGTTGGTGGCACCGCACACGAACGGCACGGTGAAGGCCCACTTGTCGATGTGGTTGGCGTAGTCGGCCGGGGTCAACACCTCGGACTCGTCGATGTAGTCGACTCCGAGGCTCTGCAGCACCTGGGCCTCGACGAAGTGGCCGATGCGGGCTTTCGCCATCACCGGGATGGAGACGGTCTCGATGATCCCGTCGATCATGTCGGGGTCGCTCATGCGGGACACCCCGCCCTGGGCGCGGATGTCGGCCGGCACGCGCTCGAGCGCCATGACGGCGACGGCGCCGGCGTCCTCGGCGATCTTCGCCTGCTCGGGCGTGACGACGTCCATGATGACGCCGCCCTTGAGCATCTCGGCCATACCGCGCTTGACCCGCGCGGTGCCCAGCTGGGGCTCGTTGCTGGTGGTGGGCTGCGCGCTGCTCACGGACTCGACGGACACGTCAGGACCTCTCCCGAATTCTGGTCAGGGTGTGGGGGCTGCACGGGCGTCGCGAACGGCGCCGCTCGGGCTCCAGTCTAGTCGCTCAGACACCCAGCCCGAGCACGGGCAGCTCGTCGTCGAACTCCACGGTGCGCGGCAGCTCCGCGTGCCCGGCGAGGCGGGCCCAGCGCACCACCTTCTTGCGGCGGATGCGGCGCACGTCGACCACCGCCTCGTTGTGGAACCGGCGGGCGAGCTGCACGCGCTGGGTGGCGGCCCGCACCCGTTCCAGCGCCTCCCGGCCGAGCTCGTCGCCCTGCCCCACCTGCCGCACCACCTCCGGCACGAGTGCCAGCTCCAGGGCCCGGGTCAGGTTGCTCTCCACGGCCGAGCGCGCGGTGGGGTCGGCCTCGCCCGTCTCGAGCGACTCGGTCGCGGCGCTCGCCAGGATCAGCGAGGAGGCCGGGTCCAGGGCTCCGGTGCCGGCGAGCTCCAGCGTCGCCTCCGCGCGGCGCACCAGCTGGGCGTCCAAGGCGCTCAGCGACCCCTCCACCCGGGCGTGCAGCCGGTCCAGCCGGGCGGCGCTGTAGGACAGGTACCACGCGATGGCGACCAGCACCGCGATGGCGACGACGGCCCAGCCCAGGGTGTCCATCAGCGGCCCCCGACCGCGCGCCGCCCGCGCGGGATCCGCACCGTCCGTGGCGTCGAGCTGACCGTCATCTCGTAGACGGCCACGATGTCTCGCGCCACCACCGACCAGTCGAAACGGCGCGCCCGGGTCCGGCCCAGCGCGGCCAGCTCCGCGCGGCGGGCCGGCGAGCGCAGCAGCCGAACCGCCGTCGCGGCGAGGTCGTCGGCGTCGCCGTTGCGGAAGGTCGCCCCGGTGCGGCCGTCGTCCAGCACCCGCAGGAACGCCGGGAGGTCGCTGGCGAGCACGGCGGCTCCCGCGCTCATCGCCTCGATGAGGATGATCCCGAAGCTCTCTCCCCCGGTGTTCGGAGCGACGTAGACGTCGGCCGACGCGAGCAGGGAGGCCTTGTCCGCATCGCTCACCGGTCCGAGGAACTCGCAGGCGGCAGCGACGTCGGGCGCCATGAGCTCGCGCACCTCGTCGGGGTCGCCCGGGCCGGCGACCAGGGCCCGCGTGCCGGGCACGGCCCCCAGGATCGACGGGAGCGCCCGGGCGAGCACCGGCATACCCTTGCGCGGTTCCTCGATCCGCCCGAGGAAGGCGAGGGTCGGCCGCTCGGCCGTTCCCCGCCACTCGGCACGCACCGGGGCGCCCGCGAACCGGTCGACGAACACCCCGTTGGGGATGACCACCGCGTCCCCGCCGACGTGGGTGGTGACGGTCTGGCGGGCGTCCTCGGACACGGCGATGCGGCCGGTGATCTTCTCCAGGCTCGGCCGCAGCACCGGGTAGGCCGCCTGCATCGCCCGCGAGCGCAGCGTGGAGGTGTGGAACGTGGCCACGACCGGGTCCTCGACGGCCCACAGGGCGAGCAGCGACACGCTGGGGCTGGTCGGTTCATGGATGTGCACGACGTCGAACCGGCCGCGGTCCAGCCACCGGTTCACCCGCGCGGCGGTCAGCGGGCCGAACGCGAGCCGCGCGACGGAGCCGTTGTAGCGGATCGGTACCGCCCGGCCGGCCGCGACCACCCACGGCGGCAGCGGGGTCTCGTCGTCGGCCGGGGCCAGCACGCTCACCTGGTGGCCGAGGTCGATGAGGTGCTCGGCGAGGTCGCGCACGTGCAGCTGCACCCCGCCGGGGACGTCGAAGGAGTACGGGCTGACGATCCCGATCCTCACCGCGCCTCCACGCCTTGTCTCGCGGCTCCGGCGACCTCGCGGGGGTTCACGAAGACCCGCTGCATCATGTGCCAGTCCTCGGTGTGCTCTCGCACCGTCCCCGCCAGCGCGTCCGCGCACTGCTGTGTCATGACCCGCACCTGGTCGCGGGTGCGCCCCTGCCCGGGCGGGTGCACCCGATCGTGGACCTCCACCCGGATCCGGTGTGCCGACCCGCCGGTGGCCTGCGGATCCGCTGGTTCGTAGGTCACCGAGACCGGGAACAGCGCAGCACCGGTCGTGAGGGCCAGGGCTGCCGGGCCGACCGCCATCCGCGCCCGCCGGCCGCAGAAGTCGACCTCGATCCCGCCGGAGGTCAGGTCCCGGTCGGCCAGCAGCGGGACGAACCCGCCGCCACGCAGTGCCGCCGTCAGCTCGCCGAAGACGTCGCTCGGGCGCCCGCCCGGGCCGGTGAGCGGCAGGATCCGCATCCCGAGGGACTCGCGGTAGGCCACGAACTCGGCGAACAGCTCCTCGGGCTCGAGCCGCTCGGCGACCGTCGTGACGGGGACCAGCTCGGTGGTGCACCAGGCGCCGGCGAGGTCCCAGTTGCCGAGGTGGCCGAGGAACATCACCGTCGCGCCGCCGGAGTCGACATGGGCGCGCAGCGGGTCGAGGCCGACCACCCGCATCGAGGCCAGACGCTGCTCACGCGTCAGCTCGGGCAGCCGGAACGCGTCGCACCAGTAGCGCAGGTAGGAGCGCATCCCCGCGCGGACCAGCGCCTCGAGCCGGTCGGCGTCCAGCTCGGGGCGCACGAGCGCGTAGTTGGTACGCAGCCGCTCCACGCTGCTGCCCCGCCGGCCCCGCCCGCGCCGGTAGGCCAGCTCCGCGCCCACGTCAAAGGCACGGTAGGCGAGCCTGCCCGGCATACGGCGCACGAGGCGCCAGCCCGTGCGGAAGGCGAGGACCGTCAGTCGCTCCCTGCCCGGGGTTCCCGCGAGGTATCGGAGCGGAGCGGAGCGGGTCGCGGGGTGGGTCATGTGGAGCGCAGGGCCTGGGCCCGCACGGTGAGCATCCGCTGGATCACGGTGATCAGGCTGGCGACCGCGAGCAGGGCCAGGACGGCGGTGAGCACGATCTCGGGCAGGCCGAGTCCGACCAGGCCGGTGGTGACCAGGACGACGACCAGGCGGTCGGCACGTTCGGCGATCCCCACGTTGGCGGTCATCCCCAGCCCCTCCGCGCGGGCCTTGGCGTAGCTGACGACCATGCCGAGGATGAGGCACGCCAGGGCGAGCCCGGCCATGTAGTAGCGGTCCGGCTCGCGGGCGTACCAGAGCACCAGCCCCCCGAAGATGGCCGCGTCGCCGACGCGGTCGAGGGTGGAGTCGAGGTAGGCACCCCACCGGCTGGACCGGTTGGACAGGCGCGCCATCACCCCGTCGACGGTGTCGGAGAAGACGAAGCAGGTGATGACGATGGTCCCCCAGAAGAACTGGTGCCGGGGATAGAAGGCCAGTGCCCCCACGCACACCCCGAGCGTGCCCACGATGGTCACGATGTCCGGGCTGATCCCGAGGGAGAGCAACAACCGGGCGACCGGAGTGAAGATGCGGGTGAACAGGGCGCGCGCGAATCGGTTGAGCATGGTGGGGTCAGACTACTGAAGCGTTGCACCAAGAGGGTTGTGCGCACCGTCCGGACGCAGCATCGTTGCGGCATGAGTCCCAAGGCCGCCGCGAACACGCCCGCACCCGCCGTCTCCTCGCCCGACCAGCTGCGCAACGTCGTGCTGGTCGGGCACAGCGGATCGGGCAAGACCACGTTGTTCCACCACCTCATCGCGGCGACCACTGACGGCTATCGGCCCTCCCCCGAGCCTCCGGAGCGTTCGGTGTCGCTGTCGGTCGCGACCGTGCCCAACGACGGCACGGTGCTGACGATGATCGACGCGCCCGGCTACCCGGACTTCGTGGGCGAGCTGCGCGCGGGGCTGCGCGCCGCGGACGCCGCGCTGTTCGTCGTCTCGGCCGCCGACGGGGTGGACGCGGCGACGCAGATGCTGTGGCAGGAGTGCGCGGCGGTGGGCATGCCGCGGATGGTCGTGGTCACCAAGCTGGACGTGGCGCGGGCGGACTTCGAGGACACGGTGGCGATCTGCCAGCGGGTGTTCGGCGACGGGGTCATGCCGGTCTACCTGCCGCTGCACGGCGACGACGAGGCGATCATCGGCAACCTCGGACTGCTCACCCAGACGGTCTCCGACTACAGCAATCCCGAGGGGCACGAGGTCTACGACGCCCGGGCGCGGCAGGTGCAGGAGGCCGAGGACCGGCACCGCGAGCTCATCGAGGGCAAGCGGGCCGACCTGATGGAGGCCATCATCGAGGAGTCCGAGGACGACACGCTGCTCGACCGCTACCTCGGCGGTGAGGAGATCGACACCAAGACGGTCATCAGCGACCTGCTCGTGGCGGTGGCCCGCGGCAGCTTCCACCCCGTCGTGCCGGTGTCGACGCAGACCGGGGTCGGCACCCAGGAGCTGCTCTACCTGCTGGCCGCCGCGTTCCCGGCACCCACCCGGCACCCGCTCCCGGCGGTGACCACGCCCGACGGGGAGCCGCTCCCCCCGCTGCAGTGCGACCCCGAGGGCCCGCTCGTCGCGGAGGTGGTGCGCACCACGACCGATCCGTACGTCGGGCGGATCAGCCTCGTGCGGGTCTTCAGCGGCACCCTCGCCCCCGACGCGGTGGTGCATGTCTCGGGGCACCTGGACCGCTTCGCGAGCCACGAGCTGGAGGGGCATGACGAGCACGACGACGAGGAGCGGGTCGGCCTGCTCTCCTCGCCCCTCGACGACGTGCTGCGGCCCCGGGAGCGGGCCCTCGCCGGTGAGGTGGTGGTCGTGGCCAAGCTGGGCCACGCCGAGACCTCGGACACCCTCAGCGACAAGGACCGTCCGGCGCTGGTGGAGCCGTGGGTGCTGCCCGAGGCGCTGCTGCCGGTGGCCATCCGGTCCGTGAGCAACGCCGACGAGGACAAGCTGGCGGGCGCCCTGCAGCGGCTCGTCGCCGAGGACCCCACGATGCGGCTGGAGCGCAGCGCCGAGACGCACCAGGTGGTCCTCTGGACCATGGGGCAGGCGCACGTCGACCTGCTGATGCAGCGGCTCGAGGAGCGCTATGGGGTCAAGGTGGAGTCCGAGCCCTTGCGCGTCGCCCTGCGCGAGACGTTCACCACCGCCGCGGAGGGCCAGGGGCGCAACGTCAAGCAGAGCGGCGGGCACGGGCAGTATGCCGTGTGCCAGCTCACCGTCGAACCCCTCGAGCGGGGTGCCGGGTTCGAGTTCGTCGACAAGGTCGTCGGCGGCGCGGTGCCGCGCCAGTTCATCCCGAGCGTGGAGAAGGGCGTGCGGGCCCAGCTGGAGAAGGGCGTGCTCGCCGGCTATCCGGTGGTGGACGTGCGGGTGACCCTGCACGACGGCAAGGCCCACTCGGTCGACTCCAGCGACATGGCCTTCCAGACCGCCGGGTCACTGGCGCTGCGGGATGCGGCCAGTCCGCAGACGGTCACCCTGCTGGAGCCGGTGGACACCGTGACGGTGCTCGTCGCCGACGAGTACGTCGGTCCGGTGATGACCGACCTGCAGACCCGGCGCGGACGGGTGCTCGCCAGCCAGCCGGATGACTCGGGGCGCACCACCATCCACGCGGAGGTCCCGCAGACCGAGATCACCCGCTACGCCATCGACCTGCGCTCGGTCTCCCACGGCACCGGCTCGTTCACCCGCGAGCCGCTGCGCTACGAGCCGCTCCCCGCGCACCTGGTCACTCGCTACCTCAGGGAGGAGTGAGGGGTCAGTCGGCCGGCCAGGCGTCCACCAGCTGCTGACGGGTGTCCTCCAGCAGCATCGGCAGGGCCTTGGTCTGGCCCACGATCGGCAGGAAGTTGGAGTCCCCTCCCCAGCGGGGGACGACGTGCTGGTGCAGGTGCGCGGCCACGCCCGCGCCGGCGACCTCGCCCTGGTTCATCCCGATGTTGAAGCCCATCGGCTCCGAGGCCTTGGTCAGCGCCGCGATCGCCGCCTTGGTGAGCGCGGTGAACTCGGTGGTCTCCCCTTCCGTGAGCTCGACGTAGCGGGAGATGTGCCGGTAGGGGCAGACCAACAGGTGGCCGGGGTTGTAGGGGAACAGGTTGAGCACGACGTAGCAGCGCTCGCCGCGGTGCACGACGAGCCCGTCCTCGTCACTGCGGGTGGGAGCACTGCAGAACGGACAGCCGGACCCGGCGTGCGGCGAGGGCCGCTCGCCGCCGATGTAGGCCATCCGGTGCGGCGTCCACAGCCGCTGGAAGCCGTCCTCGACCCGGGCGAAGGCGTCGACGTCCTCGACGCCGGACTCCGCTGGGTCGCTGCCGTGGGCACCGGGCTGCTGGTCCGACATACGGGGAATCCTAGGCAACAGCGGGCAAACGTCCGCGAAGCACTACCACCTCGGCGGTCCTCGGGTTATCCTCTTCTCGCTCCACCGCTCGATTCGGTGGAGCTGCCCGCGTGACGCTGAGTCCCGCCACCACGTGGGCACGGTCCTCACCTCTCGACGGTGGCGGGAGCGGTGCACCCACACTTTCCGTCCGGCAGGCACGCCTGCCCGGACTCGGGGTGAAGCCGGACGCTGCCGGGGGCGGCGCGAGGCCGGGCCACAGGTCCCGAACCCGACAGGTCATGCCTCGCAAGCGGTCCTGGAGCTCCCCAATGCCCACGTTTCGTCACCTCCTGCGTGTCTCGCGAGTGCAGGTCCTGCTCGCCTTCCTCCTCGTCCTCGGGCTGTCCGAGGCCCTCTCCGTGGCCCTGGCCAAACCGGCGCATGCCTACGCCTCCGTCGTGAGTCGCGCCACGTCCTACACCGCCGTGCGCATCGCCGCGAGCAAGCGGGGCGCCCCCTACCGCTGGGGCGCCGACGGTCCCTACCGCTTCGACTGCTCGGGCCTGACGACGTACGTCTACCGCAAGCGGCTGCACAAGTGGATCCCGCGGACGGCCCAGCAGCAGTACAACGCCACGCGGCACATCAACCGCCGCTACCGGCGTCCCGGCGACCTGGTGTTCTTCAAGAACTCCCGCGGGCACGTCTACCACGTGGCGATCTATGCCGGCAGCGGCCGGATCTGGGAGGCCGTGCGGCCCGGGATCCCGCTGCGCAAGGACCGGATCTGGTCGAACCACATCACCTACGGGCGGGTCCACGCCTGACCCGCGCCCGGGTCGGCCTGAGCCGCCCCTAGGTCCGCGCGTGACCCGCGCCTGACCTGCGCCCGACCCGCGCCTGAGCCGGCGGCCCGGCTGTGCGAGGCTCGGAGCATGCCACTAGAGGGTGAGTACGTTCCCAGCCCCAGCAGCCAGGTCGCCGAGCAGGTGCGCCGCTACGAGGCCACCGACGGCCGCGAGGCCAACACGATGAAGGGCCTGCCCATCATCGTGCTCACGAGCCGTGGGGCGAAGTCGGGCAAGATCCGCAAGATCCCGCTGATGCGGGTCGAGCACGATGGTGACTACGCCGCCGTGGCCTCGATGGGCGGTGCCCCGAAGCACCCGGTCTGGTACTACAACCTGGTCGCCCATCCCCGTGTCGAGCTGCAGGACGGCGCTGACCGCCGCGAGTACGTGGCCCGGCAGGTCTCCGGTGAGGAGAAGGCCCAGTGGTGGGAGCGGTGCGTCGCGGCCTTCCCGGACTACGCCGACTACCAGCGCCGGACCGATCGGGAGATCCCGGTCTTCGTCCTGGAGCCGGTGACGTCCGACCAGTCGTCCGCGGCGAGCTAGGTCGTCGTCTGCTGCGGGACAGGCGTGGGACGGGCGCGGTGACCGCCCTTCCCGCTCAGGGGCACACCTCGAGCCACCGCGCCGTGGCCGGCGCGAAGCCGACGCGCTCGTAGAGGGCGGCGGCCTCCGGGACGGCGTGGAGTGCGACGCGCTCCACCTGCTCCTGCCGTGCCGCCTGCAGCGCCGTGCGCAGCAGCCGCTCCCCGAGCCCGCGGGTGCGGGCGTCCGGCGTGACGAACAGCGACGAGACGTGCCACCACGACCCCTCGGGGCAGCCCAGCCTGGGGAGCTGGTCGACGACGGCCGCGACGAGCACGCCCACGGGCTTGCCGTCGTTCTGCACCGCGAGCCACGTGCGCCGGTGGGGTGCTTGGGCCTGCCAGGCCCGCGCGTGGCGGTCGAGGAAGCCCGGCTCCGCGGCGTGCCCCTGCTCGCGGCCCAGCTGCAGGTGGAGCGCGGCGACGGCCAGCGCGTCGGCCGGCTCCGCCCTGCGGATCCTCACCATGTCGTCCTCCCGCCTGCCCTCGTGACCCACGCCCGCAGTGAACCATGCCGTATGTCGGGTGCCCGGCTCATTTTTCCCTGTTTCCTCCGTGCGAATTGCCTGAGGATCGTGCTGCCGTCCCGGCGACCGACGCTGGGACGGACCACTCGCGTCCCCCAGGAGGAACGACCATGCCCCAGCAGACCCCGCCCGATGAGCTGCTCGACGTCCGCGAGGAGCCACCGGCCCGCCGCCACCAGCTCATCTTCGAAACCTACGGCAGCCTGCAGGGCGGCCAGGCGTTCGTGCTCGTCAACGACCACGACCCCAAGCCGCTCTACTACCAGTTCGCCGCCGAGCAGCCCGGCCGCTTCAGCTGGGACTACCTCGAGCCGGGCCCCGAGGTCTGGCGCGTGCGCATCGGCCGCACCGGCTGACGGCGCGCCGCTGATCACGCCGCGCTCAGCGCGGCGGCGAGCGAGAACCCGATCACCGTGACCAGCCCCGCCGGCTCGCCGCCCGCACGCGCCGCCTCAGGGACCATCGAGTCGACCAGCATCACGAGCAGCGCACCGGCGGCGAAGCCGTCGATCACCGCGCGGAAGTCGCTGCCCGTGGCGTGCGCGGCGGCGTAGCCGGCGGCGGCCGCCGCCGTGCAGGCGACGGCGATGCCGAT
>NZ_DASSTI010000153.1:0-15171 GCF_035708005.1 Segeticoccus sp.
GATGAATGGTGTCGTGCCGGACATCGTGACGATGGGCAAGCCGCTGGGCAACGGTCACCCCGTGGCAGCCGTAGGGACCACACGTGAGGTAGCGGACGCCTTCGACGACGGGGTGAAGTACTTCAACACTTTCGGCGGCAATCCGGTCTCGTGCGCCATCGGAACCGCCGTGCTCGACATCGTGCGCGACGACGGGCTGCAGGAGCATGCGCGAGTTGTGGGCGACTACTTCCTGGACCGTTTGCGAGACCTGCAAGACATTCATCCGCTGATAGGTGACGTCCGAGGGCATGGTCTCTACCTCGGTGTCGAGCTGGTCCGTGACCGAGGAACCAAGGACCCCGCCCCCCGGGAGGCGTTGCTGCTCTCGGAGCGCATGAAGGACCGGGGGGTCATCGTCTATCCGGCGGGGGCACATCAGAATGTACTCAAGCTCAAGCCACCGATGATTTTCGACACCTCGCACGTCGACAATTTCGTCGAGACGATGCATGAGATCCTCTGCGGGGACGAGATGCAGCGCGGGTAGCCATGGCGTCGGCTCACTCAGCCCAGCGTCGCGTCAGCCGGCCTCGCCAGCCTCAGACTCCACCTCCGAAAGCAACTCCGACCCAATAACAACGGTGTGTGCGAAATGGCGGTGCATCCAGTCGAGGTGGTCGTGACGGCTGCGCATGATCCGCAGCGTGTCCCAGTTCGGGAACGCCTGTTGCAGCACGTGGCGCTGCATGAGTCGGGGGTCGACCTCGAAGACGTCCTCGAACGTTGCTTGAGCCACCTCGTTGGCCCGGGCGGCCGGTGGCGGAGCCATCTGCTCGTCGTAGCGGTAGGGGGCGGCTGCGCGCAGGCCCTCGGGTTGCGTTCCCTGGTGGTCGGTCACGAGAGCGCTCCTTCCGGGTCGGGCGCGTCGATCCCTCTACTCGTAGTTGATCGCTCCCCGGAATCCCAATGACATTCTGAGGCGTGGCCGTGCCCGGTGAACTACGCCAACGACTCGAGCGCGGTGGCTGCCGCGGGGGAAGCCACCTTGCGCCCCATGTAGACGTTCTGCGTCAGGGAGGGCTGCGCATGGCCGAGCTGGTCGGCGATCGCCCGCGCGGAGAGGCCGGCCTCGTCGAGGAGGGTGGCAGTCGTCTTCCGGAAGACGTGACTGGTGACCCACGGGAACCCGGACCACGCGAGGCTCTCCCGCAGGTGCCCTTGGGTGTTGGACGGGTCCCGCAGGCCCCCCTTGGGTGCGGGGAACACCGGTGCGTCGGCAGACGCGCCGCCGCACGCACCCTGGCGGTGACGGAGCAGTTCGACGCACCACCGGGGCAGGGCCAGCACCCGTCGTCCGGCCGCCGTCTTGGTCGCCTTCACGACGAGTCCACGGCCCTTGACCCGGATGACCGTGCCGCGGACCTCGACCTGTCCCGTGTCCAAGTCCACGGCGTCCCACGTCAGCGCGGAGGCCTCACCGATGCGCAGACCGGACGCCAGCATGAACGAGACCAGGTCCGGCAGGTCACGCTCGACGGCCTTGTCGTGGTAGGTGAGCATTGCCCGCAGCTGGCGTGCCTGTGTCGCGGTCAGCGCCTTCGGTGGCTGCTTCGGTAGTCGACTGATGCGGGTGGCGTCGCGCACCGGGTTGCGGTCCAGGGCGTCGTGCCGCGCGGCGAGGCCGCACATGCCGGACAGGACCGACCGCGTCAGCTTCGACATGGCCGGTCCGCTGGTGGCCGCCACGGTCCTCAGGTGCCGGTCGACGGCGCCCACGCTGAGCTCGCGGATCCGCAGCTGGCCGAGTGCCGGAACGACCTGGTGGTCGATGCGGTGGCGATAGAGCTGCAGGGTGGTCGGGGAGTGGTCGTGCAGCGAGGCGAACCAGGCCTCGGCCAGCACGCTCACGCGCGTGTCCGGGGTGATCAGCTCACCGGCGTCGCGATGGGTGCGGTCCCGGAATGCCTCCTTGAGTCGTCGCTCCGCGGCACCCTTGGTCTGTGCCGTTCGCTCCAGCGTGCGGGTCCTGCCGTCGAGGTCACGCACGAGTGCTCGTGCCCGGAAGCCTCCCGGTGTGGCATAGACCCGAACCACGCCCATGGTGCCCACCGGAAGCGGCGGTCGACCTGCTCCCACTTTATCCCCAGTTTATTGCGGTCAATCACGGTCACGGACGGTTCCTCGAACCGCCTCTATGTCGTGAATCATCGCACGTAGAGGGGCGTGTCGGCCATTGGCGACGATATGGGGTAAGGGCGACCACATTAACCGAAGGGTTGTTGGTTCGAGTCCAACCGGGGGAGCAAAGCCGCAGGTCCTGACGCCCAGCATCTTCCTCTGGTGCCGATGGGGCTGGATCAGCCGGTGGCGGCCTACCGCGACCTCACCGGATACGCCCACGTGGTGGACGAGACGGTCCGCGGCAACCCCGATCCGCTCTCTGCCGAGGAACTTCACGCGGCCGCCTGGCCGGTCGTCGCCCAACAGCTGGCGACCGAGAAGCAGAAGCTGGTGGACCGGTTCGAGGAACGGCACGGCACCGGACGGGCATCGACCGATCCGGCCAAACTGGCGGACGCCGCAACCCACGGGCCCATCGACACGCTGACCCGCAGCGGAGGGGTCTACACGTTCTCGCAGACGCCGGTCCCGGGCGGTGGGGACATGGCAGCGGCATTCCGCTACTGAGAGCCGGGTCCAGTGGCCGCAGTCCCTGGCCTTGTGGGCGGTTCCCGAGGTGACCCGACACCGGGCACAAAGTCGGCACGCGGCCGACTTCGTTCGCCGTGGTCATCGGCTACCGACCGATCGCCGTAGCCCGATCGGCTGGGTCATCGGCCGCAGTGAGCCACCGACCGACTCGGGCTGCCAGGGGACAACTACGACGACGCCCTCAGCAACCACCGCCGCAGAGCTGTCCCACCTGGCCGTGGGCGTCGGCGTCACGATCCCCTCCCGCGCCCACGCTGTCGACGCCCTCGATGACGTGGAGCGGGCCCGGTTCGAGCGGCACGTCACCCGCTGCGCTGACTGTCGCGCCGAGGTCACCAGCCTGTGCAGGGGCGTGCCGGTCGTCGTAGACCGCCTCGTCGAGGCCGCCGCCTCCGTGGACCTGATCCTGTTCCTCGGCTGGCTCCCACAATCATGACGAACGGCGTCAACGGACGACCAGCACCGATCTTCCACCCGGAAGGGCTTCCTGGACAGCGGCGCCTTCACACATGTGAGATAGTCACTCTCCCATCATGTCCCACGCATGACCCAAGGAGACCCAATGATCGCCCTCGGTATCGTCCTGATCGTGATCGGCCTTCTGCTGGCCAGCGCCAAGTTCCTGCTCTGGATCGGCATCGTCCTGCTGATCGTGGGACTGCTCCTGAACTTCATCCCGATCGGCGGCTCCCGCCGACGCGTCTGGTAGCCGCTCTCCGGAAGGGCAGATCAGGGTGTAGGGCGGCAGGCCCGTCCGTCCGGCAGGGTGGTCGCGGCGCTGCGCCCACGAGCAGCACGTCACCATCGGATGACGGCCCGGTTCCGCGGCCCCCTACGGTCACCGGGCGCGCCGATGATGCCAGCCGTTGACCACGAACACGCCGTAAGGTGCCACGGGTGAGGGCGAGTTACGGGAACTGGTTCGGATCCGTGGACCACCGGGCCGCGCTGTACGACCTGTCCGACCGGGAGGTCAACTACCGGCCGGAGGAGGTCGACGAGGTTAGCTGGCACCGCGACGAGCACCGCACCCGGCTGCCGGACGAGCCGCCGGGAGATCCCCGTCCGGGCGGATCGTGGGAGCTGACGCGCCGACTCATCGAGATGTACGAGCCCCCGATGCCCTCGATCATCCGCGGGCTGTACCGCGCCGACGTCCCGCTGCTCGGGCGGGACATGCTCTTAGAGGGGCGGTTCTACGGGCTGCATTTCTCCATGGGGGTTCGCGTCACGGAGGTCGTCGACGAGGTGCGCGACGACGGCACTCGCGTGTGGGGGTGGAGCTACCAGACGCTGCAGGGCCACCTGGAGCGCGGCTGCATGGCCTACGAGGTCGTCAAGCACCTGGACAGCGGAGGCGTGGAATTCCTGACGCACGGGGTGTCGCAGCGGGCGCCGACGACTGGTCCGGTCATCAGCCTGGGTTGGCACCTGTTCGGGCGGCGGACGCAGCTGCGCTTCTATCGCGGCTGCGGCGCGCGGGTGCAGCGCATCATGGAGGGCGTCCTGGCCGGACGACTCGAACTGCCCACGCCGGTAGTCGTGGACGGCCTGGTGCATGCGCCCTCCGACGCGCGCACGCGAAGCCGGGACCGACTGGCCGTGCGCAGCGAGCATCCCGGCTGAATCGGGCGGCACCTCAGCAACCCAGAGCCAGCGCCAAGGCGTCCGGGTCCTCCACCGTGACCGTCGCGCCCGGGTGGCGCAGCCACCCGGTGGGCTCCATCGCGGGGACGGGCTCATGGAACTGCAGGCACAGCGCGCGGTCGCCGTTGGTCGCGAAGGTGATTCCCCGGTCGGTCAAGGAGACGTGCGCCGGGCCGGCCGTCTTCGGCCACGAGAAGCCACCAACCCGTTGGACCGCAGCGATGTTCGCCCGCGGCGTACACAACCGCCACGGCCCGAACCGCACACGCAGCTCCTGCGGTGTCACGCTGACCGCCGCCGTGCGTGGGGTCACGCCGAACGCCGCCGCGGCCATACGGTAGGAGCGCGCGAACCGGAACTCGAAGACCTGCACGGGAACCAGCGGACCCTCGGTGAGCCGGTCCCGCCCATCTTCGAGCGACCCGAACGGCAGCGCCAACTCCGGTACGGCCCGTGTGCACACGGTGACCCCGTCGCGGGGACGCCCGCCAGCACGATGGGCTGCGGCCAGGCAGAAGCGGACCCACATGTTGAACTGGACCTCCTTGGCCAAGCGCAGGTGCGCGTACAGCAGTTGCACCGACACGTTGGCGCTGCGGGCCCAGGTCTCCACCTCGAAGGTCAGGCAGCCCGGGTCCTGGCGCGCGCTGAACTGGACCTGCCCTGCCTCCAGGTGTCCTTGCAGGGTCGCCAGACGCAGCAGGCGCGGACGGACCTGCAGCACCCGCACCGGACCATTCCACGGACCCGGCATCTGCACGACGAGCTCCTGACCGACCGCCAGATGTCCCTCCCCCTGGCGGGCGATGCCGACGACCTCCTTGGGGACGAATCGGTGGAACTCGCTCACCACCAGCGAGACCAGCTCCTCGGCCGAGCGATGCGCCCCGAAGATGTGGACGGTGAACCGGCGGTGGAACAGCGGACCCACCCCGCCACCGGCCAGTTGTACCTGCTCGTCGAGCAGCTCGGGCGGGATCTCCGGTGGCAGGTCCTCCTCGCTGTCCCCGCGTGTCTCCTGCCGGTGCAGGGGCGTGGTCATCCACAGGTAGCGCCAGCTGACCAGCCCGGTACCGACCAGCCAGCGTCCCAACGTCGAGAGCATCGATCCTCCTGCGGCGTTCCGGACGGCGGGACGCCCGAATCGCGGTTAGCGTGGCTGCTCGTTACCCCCACCGCCGGAGATGACACAGGAGCCACCCATGCTCGAACACGCGCTGCACCGGGCCGGGGTGCGAAGCACCCACGTGCACCTGGTCTCCATGGGCGCCGTCGGCTTGTGCATCGGCCTGTGGATCCGAGCCAAGACCGTGGACCAGCAGGAGCGCGGCAATGCCGAGCGCCGGGCCCTTTTCGTCGGCCTCTGGCCCCCGACGCTGTGGCTGATCGGTGACAGCCTGCGCCGCGAAGAGCTCCGCCTCGGCCGGCGCCTTACTTCGGGCGATTAGCACGCGGAGCTGTCGGGGCGCGTGGGCCGCGCTGACGGCCATCCTCCCTGTGGTGGCTGTGACGGCCAGCGAACCAAGCGGCGCTGTGCGGATTCGCGGGCCCTAGGGGCACGAGCCGCCCGAGCCGTACCGCGACACCGCGAGGCTTGACGAGTCGGGCGTGTTTCAACCTCGTGCCCGGGGGTATCTGAGCGCACTCAGGGCTGACCGGTCCTGAGTGGTCGAATGGTGCCCGATGGCCGATCTGGCCGTGGCCGCCATACGGAGTCCGGAGGCAAGGGAGACCACGATGCTGGTGCCGCACCCGCGAGGACCGCTCACCGAGGGCGTCGTGCGGGCCCTGCGTGGGGACGGCGACCTCCCGCAGGCAGCCGCCGCCTCGACCGAGCGCCCGGGTGTGCTGGAAGACGAGGACCTGCAACTGGCGCTGTGGATGCTGTTCGAGCTCCACTACCGAGGCTTCGACGATGTGCCGGCGGAGTCGGAGTGGGACGTCGCGCTGCTCGGCTTCCGCGCAGCGCTGGAGGACCGGCTCGAGGCGGAGCTGCGGGCCCTGACGAAATCCACCGTGGCGAAGGCGCTCCGTGCGGTCGAGTCGACCGAGGACTTCGCGGAGCAACTGTTCGTGCTGATCGAGGGTGCGGACGGGCCGTCCGTCGCCGGCTACCTGCAGCGGGAGGCGACGAAGGAGCAGGTGGTGGAGTTCCTGCGGCAGCGCAGCATTTACCACCTGAAGGAGGCCGACCCCTACTCGCTGGTCTTCGCCCGGCTCGACGGCGCACCGAAGACGGCGCTCGCGGAGCTCCAGTACGACGAGTACGGCGCCGGCCGGCCGGAGCGACTGCACCAGACCATGTTCGGCGACGCGCTGGAGGGCTGCGGGCTCGACCGCAGGTACGGCGCCTACGTCGACGAGGCGTCCGCCGTGACGCTGGCGACGAGCAACGTCGCGTCCCTCTTCTCGCTGCAACGACGGCTGCGCGGCGCAGCGATGGGGCACCTCGCCGCGTTCGAGGCCACGAGCTCGGCCCCGTGCCGGAAGATCGCCCGGGCCATCGAGCGGGTCGGGCTTCCCGAGGTCGTCCGGACCTACTTCGACGAGCACGTCGAGGCCGACGCGGTGCACGAGCAGGTCGCCGTCCGACACATCTGCGGCGCGCTCGTGGCCCAAGATCCTGCGCTCGCCGAGGACGTGCTCTTCGGCGCAGCCGCCTGCCTGGCCGTCGACGCGCTGGCTGGGCAACGCCTGCTCGACTCCTGGGGCGCCGACCCCGGTCCGACCCTCACTGCGGAAGCGTCATGAGCACCACCCGGGACCGGCACGTGCCCGGGGTGACCGTCGAGCGGTGCCCCGGTGGCCCACTGCTGGTCCGCGGCGCCGAGACCGTCCGTGACGCCGACGGGACCGAGCACGAGGTGACCCGTCCGCTTGTCGCTGTCTGCGCCTGCGGCAAGTCGGGGCGGCCGCCGTGGTGCGACGGCACGCACAAGGCGCTCCGGGAGCGCGAGTGAGGACCCTCGAGCAGATGGACTTCGGTGGTCTGCAGATCGCCTTCGACGACCGAGTCCTTCGACCCCGACCGTGGACGGCGGCACAGGCACGGTGGGCCGCCGAGCTGCTGCGCGCCGCCCCACCGGGCGACGTGCTCGAACTGTGTGCCGGAGCCGGCCAGCTGGGCCTGCTCGCGGTGGCCGACAACGACCGCCGGCTCGTGGCCGTCGACCTCAACCCGGTGGCGGTCGACTTCACCCGCACCAACGCCGAGGCGGCCGGCCTGCTCGACCGGGTGCAGGTCCGGCAGGGCCCGCTCGACGAGGTCCTCGGGCCGGATGAGCAGTTCGCGGTGGTCATCGCCGACCCGCCGTGGGTGTGCCGCCGAGACGTCGGGCGCTATCCGCAGGACCCGGTCCTCGCCATCGACGGTGGCGACGACGGACTGGCGGTGGCGTGGCGGTGCCTGGACGTCATCGACCGCCACCTGGCGGACGGCGGCTCCGCGGTGCTGCAGCTCGGCACTCCTGAGCAGGTGGCACGGGTCCGTGCCTCCCTCAACTCAGCGGGACCACTCCGGGTGGTCGCCTCACGGCGGCATGCCGACCGCGGAGTCCTCGTCCGCATCGACCGCGGCCGCGTCAGCCGGTCTCCCGGTTGAAGCGCATGTCCGGTCCCGCCCCGGCCTCCTCGAGCATCTGCTCGGCATTGCCCGCCTGCCCGCGTCGCCGCAGCCGACGCTCCAGCGCATCGGCAGCCTTCGTGAGCGCGTAGTTCATCAGCACGAACATCGCTGCTGCCACGAGGAGCGCGGGAAGCGTGTTGGCGAAGGCGGATCCCAAGGTCTGCGACCAGTTGAGCAGCTCGGCGTAGGTGATGGCCGCGCCCAGCGCCGAGTCCTTCAGCACGATCACGAGCTGGCTCACGAGCACCGGCATCATGGCCGTGAACGCCTGGGGCAGCAGGATCATCCGGAGCACCTGGGGTCCGCGCAGCCCGATCGACAGGCCCGCCTCCCGTTGTCCCTGGGGGAGTGAGGCGACACCGGACCGGAGCACCTCGGCGATCACCGACCCGTTGTAGAAGGTCAGGCCGGTCACGGTCGCAGCGAGCGGTCGCAGGTCGGGCGGAAAGACGGCGTAGAGGTTGTACGCCTGGAAGGTGAAGTACATCATCAGCAGCACCGGCACCGCACGGAAGAACTCCACGAACACCGCGCAGGGCCACCGGATCCAGCCGCGGTCGGACATTCTCCCCAGTCCGAGCAGGATTCCCAGCACGAGGGCGCACGCGATCGCGATGACCGCCGCGAGGATCGTGTGCCACAGCCCGAGCAGCAGGTAGTTCACCCAGGCACTGCCGTGGACGAAGGGTGACCACTTGGCCGCGTCCAGCTGGCCCTTGCTGTCGAGCTTCCACGCGATCCAGGCCAAGAGCGCCGCCGCGGCGAGCACCGTGAGCAGGCCGTAGAGACGGTGCCGGTTGCGGGCCCCGGGTCCCGGGGCGTCGAAGAGGACGCTCTGGTTGCTCATCGCTTCACCGCCAGGCGGGCCGAGAGGTTGCTGATGAGCAGGCCCACCGGCAGCGTGAGGATGACGAACCCGATGGCGAACAACAGGAACATCGTGAACAGGACGTCCGGGCGCTTCTCGATCATGTCGGCCATCAGGTAGGACGCCTCGGCGACACCGATCACCGACGCCACGGTGGTGTTCTTCACCAGGGCGATGAGGGTGTTGCCGAGCGGCGTGATCGCTCCTCGGAACGCTTGTGGCAGAACGACGTAGCGGATGTTCTGGGTGAACGTCAGCCCGATCGAGCGGGCCGCCTCGGCCTGCCCCGCGGGCACGGTGTTCACGCCACCGCGGATCGACTCGCACACGAAGGAAGCGTGGTAGAAGCTCAGCGCGATGATGGCGAGCCGGAAGTTGTTGATGTCGAAGAAGTGCCCCGACTTGCTGTTGGCCAGTTCGACGCCCAGCGTCTGCCAGAGCCCGAGGCTGACGAACACCATGATGAGCGTCAGGGGCGTGTTGCGGAACACATTGACGTAGCTCGTGCCGATCCCGCGCAGGATCGCGACAGGGGACAGGCGCATGACGGCGACGACGGTGCCGATGACCAGCGCGAAGATCGCCGACCAGAAGGTCAGCTGGACCGTCACCCAGAAGGCGCCCAAGATGTTGAATTCCGCGAAGAGCTCAGCCATCGCCCCTCCTTCCTGGAGTGGTTGTGCCCGACGAAGTCAGCACCTCGCGGGAGGGTTGCCGGTGGAGCAGGGCCGGGTGAGCGGTCGGCATACCGTCGCTGCGGTATGCCGACCGCTCACCTTCCCAGCAGCAGGCGTCAGCAGTTGCCGCCGGGCTTGGGCGGGTTCTTCGACTCGTCCACCTTGAAGTTCGCCGGACCGAAGTTCTTCTTGACGAACTTGTCCCAGCTGCCGTCGTCGACCATCGACTTCAGGGCGTCATTGATCTTGGTGCACTTGTCCTTGTCGCCCTTCTTGATGCCGATGCCGTAGACCTCCTCGCTGAAGGTGTTGCCGGCGACCTTGAGCTTGCCCTTGTACTGCGGCTGGGCGGCATAGCCGGCGAGGATGGTGTTGTCAGTGGTCAGGGCATCGACGGCGCCGTTGGCCAGGGCCTCGGCGCACTTGGAGTAGGTGTCGTACTCCTGCAGCTGCACCTTCGGGTACTGGTCGTGGATGTGCGAGGCGGACGTGGAGCCCTTGACCGAGCACAGCTTCTTGCCCTCGAGGTCCTTGGGTCCCTTGATCGCGTTGTCGTCGCTGCGCACGAGCAGGTCCTGCCCCGCGATGAAGTAGGGGCCCGCGAAGTCGACCTTCTGCTTGCGCTCGTCGGTGATGGAGTACGTCGCGACGATCATGTCGACCTGGCCGGACTGCAGCAGGGTCTCGCGCTGGGGCGAGGGCGCCTGCTTCCACTCGATCTGGTCCTCCTTGTAGCCGAGCTTGTCGGCGACGTACTTGGCGACGTCCACGTCGAACCCGGTGTACGTGCTGCCCTCCTTCAGGCCGAGGCCGGGCTGGTCGTACTTGATGCCGACGGTGAGGGAGTCGCCTCCTCCGGAGCTGCTGCCACCGCCACAGGCTGCCAGGCCAGCGGTGGTGAGGGCAGCGGCCGCGATGAGGACGCTGGTACGGCGGAACTTCATGAATCTCCTCCAGGGTGATGTGCGTCGGGTGACGCGGGAAACCGGTGCTTCCGGCGATTCAGTGGGTGAGGATCTTGCCGAGGAAGTCCTTCGCGCGGTCCGTGCGCGGGTTGCTGAAGAACTCCTCCGGGGTGTTCTGCTCCAGGATCTGGCCGTCGGCCATGAAGATGACCCGGTCGGCGGCCCTGCGGGCGAACCCCATCTCGTGGGTGACCACGACCATCGTCATGCCGGACTTCGCGAGGCTCGTCATGACGTCGAGCACCTCGTTGATCATCTCCGGGTCCAACGCCGAGGTCGGCTCGTCGAAGAGCATGACCTTCGGCTGCATGGCCAGCGACCGGGCGATCGCCACGCGCTGCTGCTGCCCGCCGGACAGCTGCGCGGGGTACTTGTCGGCCTGGGCCTCGACCCCCACGCGCTTGAGCAGCTGCATCGCCTGCTGGTCCGCGTCGGTCTTGCCCACGCCCCGGACCTTGACCGGACCCAGCGTGACGTTCTGGCGGATGGTCTTGTGGGCGAACAGGTTGAACGACTGGAACACCATGCCGACGTCGGCTCGCAGCCGCGCAAGGTCCTTGCCCTCCGACGGCAGTGGCTTGCCGTCGATCGTGATGGACCCGGACTCGAAGGTCTCGAGCCGGTTGATGGTGCGACAGAGGGTGGACTTGCCGGACCCGGACGGCCCGATGACGACGACGACCTCACCCTCATGGATGGTGAGGTTGATGTCCTTCAGCACGTGCAGGGCCCCGAAGTGCTTGTTCACGTGGTCCAGGACCACGAGCGGCCTGGCGCTGGTCTGAGCGTCGGTCATTGGCGCACTCTAACCAACGCTTTACCCGCGGCACACGAACTGTTGACGTAGTGTCGCCGAACGTTGGCCAAAAAGTTGCGGACCGGTCCGGTCAGAGCGTCCGGACCACGCGGGCCGGCGTGCCGACGGCGACGACACCCGCCGGCAGGTCAGAGGTGACGACCGCACCGGCGCCGACCGCCGTGTTGTCACCGATCGTCACACCCGGGCAGACGATCACACCTCCGGCCAGCCACACGTTGTGGCCGATGGTGATCGGCTCGGCCGCCTCCCACTTGTCCCGGCGCGGCCCCGGATCGAGGGGGTGGGTCGGTGTCAGCAGCTGCACGTTCGGACCGATCTGCACGTCGTCGCCGATGGTCACCGGTGCGACGTCGAGGCAGACGAGCCCGTAGTTCGCGAACGTCCGGGCACCGACGCGGGTCTGGTAGCCGTAGTCGCAGCGGAACGGCGGCAGGATCTCACTGCCCTCACCGAGGGCGCCGAGCAGCTCGGTCAGGACCGCACGCCGGCCGTCGCCGTCGTTGAGGTCCAGCCGGTCCAGCCGCTGCACCAGCGCGCGGGCTCGTGCCGCATCGTGCGCCAGCTCGGGGTCGTCCGCGATGTACGGGTCGCCGGCCAGCATGCGTTCGCGCATCGACCGCGGGTCCTCTGCCATGCCGGTCAACGTACCCGTCGGGTGACCGTGACTTCACCCTTGGCCTGCGGCCGGATCGGCGCTAGCGTCAGACGATCTCACAGACTGCTGGAGGTCCTTCATGACGACACAGGTCTCACCGTCCACCAGCCCGGGCCACGAGGCACCGGCACGGCCAGCCGCTTCGGCACCAGCGCTGGATCCCGACACCCAAAGGGGCCTGTACCGGACGATGCTGCTCTGTCGCACGTTCGAGGAAGCGATACTCAGGGAGTACCACGCCGACAAGGGCCCCGGCTTCGACATCGGCAAGGGACTCGTGCCGGGGGAGATGCACCTGTCCGCCGGCCAGGAGCCGGTGGCGGCCGGCGTCTGTGCCCACCTCACCGCGGACGACGCGGTCACGGCGACCCACCGACCCCACCACCTCGCGATTGCCCACGGGGTGGACCTGCGCGCCATGACTGCCGAGATCTTCGGGCGGGTGGACGGCCTCGGTCGTGGCCGGGGTGGGCACATGCACCTGTTCGACCCCGCGACGCACTTCTCCTGCTCCGGCATCGTCGCCGAGGGCTACCCGCCGGCGCTCGGGCAGGCCTTTGCCTTCCGCCGTCGCGGCACCGACCGCGTCGCGGTGGCGGTGACCGGCGAGGGCGCGGCCAATGCGGGTGCGTTCCACGAGTCCCTGAACCTTGCGGCCCGGTGGTCCCTGCCCGTGGTGTTCGTCGTCGAGGACAACGACTGGGGCATCTCGGTGCCGCGTGACGCCTCGACCGCTGTCGACTCCAACGCCGCCCGGGCGGCGGCCTACGGCATACCGGGGGAGCGGGTGGAGGACAACGACGTGGAGGCCGTCCACGAGGCGACCCGGCAGATGGTCGCCCGGGCCCGCGCGGGCGAGGGACCCTCCCTGCTCGAGGTGCACACGCTGCGCCTGTGGGGACACTTCGAGGGCGACGCCCAGGGCTACCGGCCGGACCGGGAGAAGGTCAGCGAGGACGATCCGATCCCGCGCTACGAGAAGCGCCTGCGACAGGCCGGCGTGCTCGATGACGAGCGGGTCCAGCAGCTCCGGGACGAGGCCACCTCGCGGGTCGAGGACGCCATCGCGTTCGCCAAGGCCAGCGCGGTGCCCGACCCAGCCACGGCCACCGACTACGTCTTCGCGTGAGGGAGGGCAAACCATGACGATCACCGAGGCGCCCCAGAGCACCCGCCGGCTGACCACGTCCAAGGCGATGGTCGAGGCGATCGACCAGGAGATGGCCCGGGACGAGTCCGTCTTCTACATGGGCGAGGACGTCGGGGCCTACGGCGGCATCTTCAGCTCGACCACGGGCCTGCTCGACAAGTACGGCCCGGGCAGGATCATCGACACGCCCATCTCCGAGTCCGCCTTCATCGGCCTCGGCATCGGAGCGGCGGTGGAGGGCATGCGTCCCATTGTCGAGCTGATGTTCGCCGACTTCATGGGCGTGTGCCTGGACCAGATCTACAACCACATGGCCAAGATCCACTTCGAGTCCGGCGGCAACGTCACGGTCCCGATGGTGCTGACCATGGCGGCCGGCGGTGGCTACTCCGACGGTGCGCAGCACTCCCAGTGCTTGTGGGGCACCTTCGCGCACCTGCCCGGCATGAAGGTCGTGGTGCCGAGCACGCCGGCCGACGCCAAGGGGCTGATGACCTCGGCGATCCGGGACGACAACCCGGTCGTCTACGTCTTCCACAAGGGCATCATGGGGCTGCCCTGGATGGCGAAGAACCGGCGCAGCACGGACGAGGTGCCCGAGGGTGAGCACATCGTGCCGATCGGCAAGGCGCGGGTCGCCCGGCCCGGCACGGACGTCACCGTCGTGACTCTGTCGCTGTCGGTGCACCACGCCCTCGACGTGGCCGACAAGCTCGCCGAGGACGGCATCGACGTGGAGGTGATCGATCTGCGCAGCCTGGTCCCCCTGGATCGGGAGACCGTGCTGGAGTCGGTCGGCAGGACCGGTCGGCTCGTCGTCGTCGACGAGGACTACCTGTCCTACGGCCTCTCGGGGGAGATCGTCGCCACCGTCGCCGAGACGGATCCGCGGATGCTACGCGCACCTGCCCAGCGGGTCGCCGTGCCCGACGTTCCCATTCCCTACGCGCACGGCCTCGAGTACGCCGTGCTCCCGCGGCAGGACCGGATCGAGCAGGCGATCAGGGCGGCGCTGTGACGGACGTGATCTTCCCACCACTGTCGAAGGAGACGCCCGATGCTGAGGGCGTGCTCGCCACGTGGTTCGTCGCCGACGGTGCCACCGTGTCCGCCGACCAGCTGCTCGCCGAGGTGCAGGTCGACAAGGTCTCCGCGGAGGTGCCGGCCCCGGCCGCCGGTGTCGTCCGGCTGCTCGTCAAGGAGGAGGAAGCCGTCCGGCAGGGGACGCCCATCGCGCGGATCGAGTAGCGACCTCCCTGGGATCGTCGGGCGGGCGCTGGTGGTCAGCTCTCGCAGGCGACGCCGTCGTGGTCGCGGTCCAGCCCCTGCGGGGTCGTCGCCGGTGACCGTGACCGGTCCCTGCACGTCGGAGCAGTGCACCTCGGGAGGGTATGGCGGCACGCACGGTGAGTAGCCCGGCGCGCAGGATCGTGCCGGGCCGGGGGTCCGTCCCCGGTACCAGCGGCGACCGTGCCGGCGAGCGGGGGCGGTTGCGTGGGTAAGGGACGAAGCGGCCGTCCGAAGCCCCCGCAAGCACGCAGGAGCGCTGGTGGGGCAGGTCGGGCTTGAACCGACGACCGACGGATTATGAGAACGTTCAGAGGCATATCTGACTGTCATTGACAGCCGTTGAGAAATGGCGAAACAGCCTGCTACACAATGCCATCCGGCCCTACCTACCGGTTGGCAACTGTTGGCTGTATCGGGCCATTTTCGAGCGTCTTGCGGACTCTGTGCGGACTGAGGTCAGGCTCCGACGCGCTTGAGGATGGCCTCGAAGTGGTGCAGCCGGCCACGGAGGGCGTGCGTCTCGACGTCGCCCTCGATCTGGTAGTCATCGCCCCGCCAGGTGACGGTGGAGTCATGCTGCATGACGTCCCGGCGCATGATGATGCGGTAGTGCGTGATGACAACGGAGCTGGTCGTCATCACCTGCTGGTCGATCGAGTTGATCGGGGAGACCTCACAGGGCACGGCCTCGCCGATCACGGCCCCGTCCGCGCGGGCAACGTCACACTTCTCGTGCAGGAGGATCACTGCGCTCGCCCCCGGTAGGCGTTGAGGACGAAG
>NZ_DASSTI010000154.1:0-19016 GCF_035708005.1 Segeticoccus sp.
CTCATGGGCAACACCGTGGTCTGGAAGCCGTCGCCGACGCAGAGCCGCTCCGCGCAGCTGATCATGGAGCTGCTCGAGGAGGCCGGGATGCCTCCGGGCGTCATCAACCTCGTCTACGGCGACGGCATCAACCTGTCCAAGGTGGCGCTCAACGACCGCGACCTGGCCGGCATCCACTTCACCGGCTCGACGCGGACCTTCCAGCACCTGTGGCAGCAGGTCGGCCAGAACCTCGACCAGTACGCGTCCTACCCGCGCATCGTCGGCGAGACCGGCGGCAAGGACTTCATCCTCGCCCACCCGAGCGCCGACCCGGACGTCCTGCGGACCGCCATGATCCGCGGCGCCTTCGAGTACCAGGGCCAGAAGTGCTCGGCCGCCTCTCGCGCCTACGTGCCGCGCAGCCTGTGGCGCAAGATCAAGAAGGACCTGGTCACCCTCACCGAGGGCCTGCCGATGGGTGACGTCACCGACTTCTCCAACTTCATGGGCGCCGTCATCGACGACCGTGCGTTCGCCAAGCACAAGGAGGCGCTCGACCGGGCGCACGAGGACCCGGCGGTGGAGATCATCGCGGGTGGCACCTACGACGACTCGGTCGGCTACTTCGTGCGGCCGACGGTGATGGAGGTCAGCGACCCGTCGCACGACTTCTTCAGCACCGAGTACTTCGGGCCGATCCTCGCCGTGCACGTCTTCCCGGACCGCCAGTTCGACAAGGTGATGGACCAGATGGAGTCGGTGGCGCCCTACGCCCTGACCGGCGCCATCATCGCCCAGGATCGCCGCGTGGTCGCGGACGCCACCGAGCGCCTGCGCTTCGCTGCCGGGAACTTCTACATCAACGACAAGCCGACCGGGTCGATCGTGGGCCAGCAGCCGTTCGGCGGCGCCCGCGCCTCGGGCACCAACGACAAGGCCGGCTCCCCGCAGAACCTCATGCGCTGGACCAGCACCCGCTCCATCAAGGAGACGTTCGTGCCGGCGACGTCGTATGAGTACCCGCACATGGGTTGACGACGATGGCCACGTGAGAAGGGCCGGTATGGCGAGCACTCGCCATACCGGCCCTTCGTCGCGTCAGTACCCGGTCGCCCAGGTGTCAGGCGTGCTGCTCGGCCAGCCACTTGCGGCCGAGGCGCTGCTCCACGTCGATCGCGGAGCGGACGGCAGGGGAGGCCATCTCCTCGATCTTGCCGCCGAGCAACGGGATCGAGCACTTCAGGTCGGCGTCGACGGTCTCGGTGGTGGTCTCGCCGTGCCCGGTGAGCGCGAGCGTGCCCTGCATCTGCAGCGGCAGGCCGACGAGCTGGACGAGGATGGTGCCCTGCCGGCTGCCGTCGGCGTCTGCGGGCCCCCAGTCCTGCACCTCCTTGACGGTGAGGGTGGGGCCGACGTTCGCGAAGCTCGGCATGTCCAGGCCCTCGGTCGACATCTGCCGGGTCGAGGTCACCACGGTGCGTTCGCCCCGGTCCTCGATGGAGACCTCGTGGCTGCGGGCCTCGGTGGCCCGGCACTTGCGGTTCTGGAAGCCCTCGTCGGTGAGCATGCGGAACACCGTCTCGGGCGCGGCCTGGTAGTCGATCGTGGACTGGATCTTCATGGCTCGCCACGGTACTGGCTCGACGGCGGCCCCACCCGGCGCACCCGCCGGGCGACCCGCAGCAGCGCGTGCCGGCCGCGTCCCTCCGTGCTGAGCGCCCGCTCGGCGGTGGTCCTGCGGGCGCGGGCCTGGGCGTCCACGTGGCGCTGCAACGCCTGGGCGAGCTCCTCGAGGTCCGCGATCACGTCGTGCAGCTCCCGCACGATGGTCCGGTCGGCCCCCGCGGCCCCGAGCTGGTCCAGCACACCGCTCAGCGTGGCCGCCTCGTGGTGCAGCCGCGCCGCGAGCGCCGAGCAGGAGGCGCTGTCGGCGGGGAACCGGCGGTGGTCCGGTCGGTCGGGCAGGGTCACCACTCCCGCACCGGTCCCTCGACACTCACCGGGAGGTCGTGGCAGGCGTCGGCCAGCCGCGTCAGGCGCTCGGCGATCGCCTCCACCGCGTCGTCGACCGCTCGCTGGGTCTCCACGTCGCCGGTGTCGACGTCCTGCTCGAGCAGCCGCACCGCCGACCCGGCCAGGACCCGGCTGACCGACCCGGCGGGAGCACGGGCGTAGGCGGCTCCCGCCCCCGCGTCGCGCTCGCTGCCCCTTGCCATGGCCCCCACAGTACGGGCGTTCGGCGACACCCTGCCGAGGTTGCCCACAGCCCCCCCTGCTCGCGAGTTCGTCGCCCACAGTCGGGGCACCCGCCGTCCGCGACCCCGCGCGAACCGGGTCCGCAACCGCGCGAGAACCGGGTCGGCAACGTCCGCAACCCGCCCGGACGGACACGCGCGAACCGGCACGGACGGCAGCACACGGCATACCATTCCCGCCCATGGGAGGTGACCCGCGCGGCGACGTGCCCAAGCCCCGTCCGGAGCCGCACCACGACCCGGAGTTCGAGGAGGAGTCCGAGCACGACCGGCTCGCCCGCAACTGGAACGAGCTGCTCCAGGAGCTGCGGGTCAGCCAGACCGGGGTGCAGATCCTCTTCGCCTTCCTGCTCGGGGTGGCCTTCACCCAGCCGTTCTCGCGCACGACGGACGTGCAGCGGGCGATGTACTTCGTCTCGCTGCTGTCCACCGCCTGCGCCGTGGCCCTGCTGATCGCGCCGGTCGCCTACCACCGGCTGCTGTTCCGCCGCCGGGCGCGACCTGAGCTGATCCGTGCCGGGAACCGGTTCGCGATCGGCGGGCTGTGCTTCATCGCCCTGGCGATCATCTCGGCCGTCTTCCTCGTCACCGACTTCGTCCTGGGCCGCTCGATCACCCTCTTCGTGGCCTGCGGACTGGCCGGCTGGTTCCTGCTCTGGTGGCTTCTCGTGCCCTACACGCGACGGCGCCGCCGCCTGCGGGCGGCACGGTCCTCCTGACCGCCTGCGGGTCGCAGGAACCGGCGGACCACCGGGCGATAGAGTCCCGAACAGGTGCACAACGGCGTGCGCCGCACGCGTCATCGGTGAGGGATGAAAGCAGCCATGTCGGTCTCGCTCGACCAGTCTCGTTCCCAGGTGCTCCACTCGGCGGCGGAGCTCGCCGAGCGTGAGGGGGGTGAGGAGCTCGAGGCCTTCCTGAGGCGCTACTACCGTCACGTCGCAACCGAGGACCTGCTCGAGCGCACCCCCGAGGACCTGCTCGGTGCGGCGTTGTCGCACAAGCGGATGGCCGCGCACCGGCCCAGCGGCAGCGTGAACGTGGTGGTCAGCAACCCGACCCGCGACAAGTCCGGGTGGAGCTGCGACGGCACGCTGGTCGAGATCGCGACCGACGACATGCCCTTCCTGGTCGACTCGGTCACCGCCGAGGTGGCGCGGCAGGGACGCACCGTCAACCTGCTCATCCACCCGCAGCTCGTCGTGCGGCGCGACGGCAAGGGCGACCTGCAGCAGGTTCTCGACGTCGACACGGCGGTGAGCGTCGACCGCAACGGCTCCGGGAGCACCGAGGAGTCGTGGATGCACCTGGAGATCGACCGGGCTGGCGAGACCGAGGCCGACGAGCGGCTCGTCGCCGGACTGCGCCGGGTGCTCGCCGACGTGCGCGCCTCTGTGGAGGACTGGGGCCGGATGCGCTCCGCCTGCGAGCAGGTCGTCGCCGACCTGAGCAAGAACCCGCCGTCGTCGGTGCCCGACCCGGTGATCGAGCGGACCCGGGGCCTGCTGCGCTGGCTCGCCGACGACCACTTCACCTTCCTCGGCTACCGGGAGTACGCCCTCGACACCGAGGACGGCGAGGACGTCCTGCGGCCGGTCCTCGGCAGCGGGCTGGGCATCCTGCGCGCCGACCCCGACGACGCGACCAGCTTCAGCCGGCTGACGCCGCAGGCCCGCGCCACCGCCCGCGACCCGCAGCTGCTCACCATCACCAAGGCTAATTCGCGCGCCACCGTGCACCGCTCGACCTACCTCGACTACGTCGGCGTGCGCACCTTCGACGACGAGGGCAACGTCGTGGGGGAGAAGCGCTTCCTGGGCCTGTTCACCTCCAGCGCCTACACCGAGTCGGTCCGCGACGTGCCGGTCATCCGCGAGCGGGTCGCCAAGGTGCTCGACCGTGCTGGCTTCAGCGCCGACAGCCACTCGGGCAAGGACCTGCTCGAGGTGCTCGAGACCTACCCGCGCGACGAGCTGTTCCAGACCAGCTCGGAGGACCTGCTCGACATCGCCACCTCCGTGCTGCACCTGCAGGAGCGGCGCAAGGCCAAGCTCTTCCTGCGCCGGGACGTCTTCGGCCGGTTCGTGGTCGCGCTCATGTTCATCCCCCGGGACCGCTACAACACCGCGGTCCGGCTGCGGATGGAGGGCATCCTGCGCGACGCCTTCCACGCCACGAGCGTCGACTACACCACGCGGGTGTCGGAGTCCGCGCTGGCGCGCCTCCACTTCGTCGTCCGGGTCGGCCCCGGTGAGCAGATCCCGGACGTGGACGAGGCCGAGCTGCAGTCCCGCCTCATCGACGCGACCCGCACCTGGGCCGAGCGGCTGGAGGAGAGCGCCCGCGGCACGCACGGTGACGAGAAGGCCGCCCTGATCTGCAGCCGGTATGCCCGGTCCTTCCCCGAGGCCTACAAGGAGGACTTCACGCCCCGCCAGGGCGTCGCCGACCTCGCCCACGTCGCCTCCCTGCAGGACGAGGACGACACCAGCCTGACGCTCTACCGCGACCCCAACGGCGACCCGCGGGAGCGGCGGTTCAAGCTGTTCCGGCGCAAGCGGCTCTTCCTCACCGACGTGCTGCCGGTCTTCACTCACCTCGGCGTGGGCGTCACCGACGAGCGCCCCTACGAGGTCACCCGCCCCGACGCCCCCGTCTGGATCTACGACTTCGGCCTGCGCGCCCCCGACGAGTCGCTGTGGGGCGGCGAGGACATGGCCGCGTTCCGCGAGCGGTTCCAGGACGTGTTCGCCGCAGTCTGGGACGGTCGCGCCGAGAGCGACGGGTTCAACGGCCTGGTGCTGCGGGCCGGGCTCACCTGGCGCCAGGTCGTCGTGCTGCGCGCCGTGGCGAAGTACCTGCGCCAGATCGGGCAGACCTTCAGCCAGGAGTATGTCGAGGCCGCCCTGCTCTCCAACCCGCGCCTGTCCGCGCGGCTGGTGGAGCTGTTCGAGACCCGGTTCGACCCGGCCCACAAGGCGGGCGCGGACATGGAGGCGCGTGACGCCGCCCAGCACGCCATCCAGGAGGCCATCGAGGCCGACCTGGAGTCGGTGAGCAGCCTTGACCACGACCGGATCATCCGGGCCTTCCTCGGCGTCATCACCGCGACGCTGCGGACCAACTTCTTCCAGGCCGACGACAACGGGCAGCACAAGGGCTACATCTCGTTCAAGCTCGACTGCCACGCCGTGCCCGGCCTGCCCGAGCCGCGGCCGATGTTCGAGATCTGGGTCTACAGCCCGCAGGTCGAAGGCGTGCACCTGCGCTTCGGCAAGGTCGCGCGCGGCGGGCTGCGCTGGAGCGACCGGCGCGAGGACTTCCGCACCGAGGTCCTCGGCCTGGTCAAGGCGCAGATGGTCAAGAACGCCGTCATCGTGCCCACCGGCTCCAAGGGTGGGTTCTTCGCGAAGCAGCTTCCCGAGCCGGCAGCCGACCGGGACGCGTGGCTGGCCGAGGGTGTGTCGGCATACAAGGTGTTCATCTCGGCGATGCTCGACGTGACCGACAACCTGGTCGCCGGCAGCGTCGTGCCGCCCCAGGACGTGGTGCGCCACGACGAGGACGACACCTACCTGGTCGTCGCGGCGGACAAGGGCACCGCGTCGTTCTCCGACATCGCCAACGGCGTCGCGCAGTCCTACGGCTACTGGCTGGACGACGCGTTCGCCTCCGGCGGCTCGGCCGGCTACGACCACAAGGCGATGGGCATCACCGCCCGCGGCGCGTGGGAGTCGGTCAAGCGGCACTTCCGCGAGCTGGGCACCGACACCCAGAGCGAGGACTTCACCGCGGTCGGTATCGGCGACATGAGCGGTGACGTCTTCGGCAACGGCATGCTGCTGTCGGAGCACATCCGGCTGGTCGCGGCCTTCGACCACCGGCACGTGTTCGTCGACCCGGACCCGGACGCCGCGAGCTCGTATGCCGAGCGCCGTCGCCTCTTCGACCTGCCGCGCTCGTCCTGGGCGGACTACGACACCTCCCTCATCAGCGAGGGCGGCGGGATCTGGCCGCGGACGGCCAAGTCGGTGCCGGTGACCGCGCAGATGCGCGAGGCGCTCGGCCTGGCGGACGACGTCACGTCGATGACCCCGGCCGAGCTGATCAAGTCGGTGCTGCTCGCACCGGTGGACCTGCTGTGGAACGGCGGGATCGGGACCTACGTGAAGTCCTCCACCCAGAGCAACGCCGACATCGGTGACCGGGCCAACGACGCGATCCGCGTCAACGGCGACGAGCTGCGCGTCAAGGTGGTCGGCGAGGGCGGCAACCTCGGCGCCAGCCAGCTGGGCCGGATCGAGGCCGCCCGGCACGGGGTGCGGATCAACACCGACGCGATCGACAACTCCGCCGGGGTCGACACCTCCGACCACGAGGTCAACATCAAGATCCTGCTCACCGGGCTGACCCGCGACGGCGAGCTGACCTTGGACCAGCGCAACGAGCTGCTGCACTCGATGACCGACGAGGTGGCCCGGCAGGTGCTCGAGGACAACTACGAGCAGAACGTGCTGCTCGGCAACGGCCGCGCCCAGGCGCACCCGATGCTGCCGGTGCACAAGCGGCTGATCCACTGGCTGGAGGAGCGCGGCGAGCTGGACCGGCAGCTGGAGTTCCTGCCGAGCGACGCCCAGATCCGCCAGCGGGACGAGGCCGGCGAGGGCCTGACCTCGCCGGAGTTCTCGGTGCTCATCGCCTACGCCAAGCTGGCGCTGAAGAACGACCTCGGCAGCAGCGAGCTGCCGGAGGAGCCGTGGTTCCAGCAGACGCTGACCGACTACTTCCCGGAGCCGATCCGGGAGCGCTACCTCGAGCAGCTGTCGGACCACCCGCTGCACCGCGAGATCATCATCAACTCAGTGGTGAACTCGATGGTCAACCGCGGCGGCATCACCTTCGCGTTCCGGGCGACCGAGGAGACCGGTGCCTCCCCGGAGCAGATCTCGCGGGCGTTCGTGGTGTGCCGCGAGGTGTTCGGGCTGCAGGACTACGTCAAGCAGGTCGAGGCGCTCGACAACGTCGTGAGCACCGCCACGCAGACCAGGCTCTACCTGGAGTTCCGCCGGCTCATGGACCGGTCGGTGCGCTGGTTCCTGCACAACCGGCCGTCGGTGCTGGACGTGGCCGGTGAGGTCGAGCGGTTCGGGCCGATGGTGCGCGAGCTGTCCCCGAAGCTGCCCGAGCTGCTGCAGGGCGCCGAGCGCGACCGGATGCGGCGCAACGCCGACAAGCTCGTCGAGCTCGGGGCGCCGGAGGAGCTGGCCGTGCAGACGGCCACGCTGCTGGACTCGTTCTCGCTGCTGGACATCATCGAGATCGCGGCCGACCTCGAGGGCGGACGCTCAGCTGCCGACGTGGCGCCGGTGTACTTCCACACCTCCGAGCACTTCACGATCGACAGGATGCTCAGCCGGGTCTCCGGGCTGCCCCGCGACGACCGGTGGGACGCCCTCGCCCGTGGTGCGCTGCGGGACGACCTCTACGCGGTGCTCGAGGCGCTGACCCGCTCGGTGCTGGACGCCGGGCCGGAGGACGCCACGCCGGAGGACCTGCTGGAGCTGTGGTCAGAGGCCAACGGCGATGCCCTGGGCCGGGCCCGCACCTCACTGAGCGGGATCGACCGGTTGGACGAGCCGGGCATCTCGGCGATCTCGGTGGCGCTGCGCACCCTGCGCGGTCTGGTCCGCAGCGGCGCGCTGACGGGCTGAGGCCCGGCCGGGCCGGGGGCGCCCGGGCGAGCGGTCCGGCACACCACCCGGGACCGGTGACGCGGCGGGATCGCGGTGAGGGCGCGCCGATATCCTCGCCGCGTGCCGACCATGCGGGACGTCCTCAGCGACCAGACGGCGCTCGCGCCGGCGGACGTGGAGTGGCTGCACCTGCTCGTCGGTGACTGGCAGCTGCTGTCGGACCTGTCCTTCGCCGACCTCGTCCTGTGGGTGCCGGCGCGCACCACCGGGTGGGTGGTGGCCGCCCACGTCCGGCCCACAACCGGCCCGATGGTGTTCGTCGAGGACCTCCTGGGCAGCCACGCGGAGGAGAAGGGACAGCGCCCGAACGTCGATGAGGCGTATGCCGGTTCGCGCATCGTGCGTGGTCGCGAACCGGAGTGGCGCGAGGACATGCCCATCCGCGAGGAGGCGATCCCGGTGGTCCGGGAGGGCCGCCCGATCGCCGTGATCAGCCGGCACACCAACCTCGCCACCATGCGCACTCCCAGCCGGCTCGAGGTCACGTACCTCGCGACGGCCGACACGTTGGCGCGGATGATCAGCGCCGGGGAGTTCCCGGTGCGCGATGCGGCCACCGGGGTACGGCGCGGCGCCCCCCGTGTCGGCGACGGGGTGATCCGGCTGGACGCGGACGGCGCGGTGACCTACGCCAGCCCCAACGCCGTCTCGGCGATCCACCGCCTCGGGCACGCCGGGGAGGTGGTCGGCACGGTCCTGGCCCGGCTCGTCGCCGAGCTGTTGCCCGCCCACGAGACGGTCGACGAGGGGCTGGCGCTCGTGACGACCGGCCGGGGACCCTGGCGGGCGGAGGTCGAGTCGCGTGGCGCCGCCGTCTCGTTGCGGGCGATCCCGCTCACCGAGGCCGGTCGGCGGATCGGGGCGCTCGTCCTGCTGCGCGAGGTCAGCGAGCTGCGCCGGCGCGAACGCGAGCTGCTCACCAAGGATGCGACGATCCGGGAGATCCACCACCGGGTCAAGAACAACCTGCAGACCGTCGCGGCACTGCTGCGGCTGCAGAGCCGGCGGCTGGCCGACGCGAACGCTCGTCCGGCGCTCGAGGAGGCGGTGCGCCGGGTCGACACGATCGCGCTGGTCCACGAGACGCTGAGCAAGGAGCTCGACGAGACCGTCGACTTCGACGAGGTCGTCGGGCGGCTGCTGCGGGCCGCCGCCGACGTGGCGAGGCGCGAGCGGCCGGTGCGGGTCCGGCATACCGGGTCGTTCGGGAGGGTGCGGGCCGAGGACGCGACGGCACTGGCCATGGTGCTCGCGGAACTGGTGCACAACGCCATCGAGCACGGGGTGGCGGCCGGCGGCGAGGTGCGGGTCGGGGCGTGGCGGGAGCCGTCGGAGGAGCTGGACGTGCTGCACGTCACGGTGGCCGACGACGGCGAGGGGCTCCCGGCGGGGTTCGACCCGCGGCGCGGGGGCCTCGGCACGCGGATCGTGACGTCGTTCGTCGAGGACCTGCGGGGGGAGATCACCTGGTCGCACCCGGACGGCTCGTCCGGGGCGGTCGGCTCGTCCGGGGCGGTCGGCCGGCCGGACGGGCCGGGCGCGGGTGCGTCACCGGCAGCCGGAGTGGGCACAGCAAAGCCGCGCGGGACCGTGGTGCGGTTCCTCGCGCGGCTTCGTCCGGTCGGTTCCGGAGAGGGTGGTTCGGGGTCTGCGGGGGCCGACTGAGGGTCTCAGCCGGCGGCCCGGCGAGCCCGGGCGTTGCGCCGCTTGAGAGCGCGGCGCTCGTCCTCGGACAGGCCGCCCCAGACACCCGCGTCCTGCCCCGTCTCGAGTGCCCACTTCAGGCAGGTCTCGATCACCGGGCAGCGACGGCAGACCTGCTTGGCCTCCTCGATCTGGGCGATGGCAGGCCCGGTGTTGCCGATCGGGAAGAACAGCTCGGGGTCTTCGTCAAGGCAGGCAGCGCGGTTGCGCCAGTCCATGAGGCGTGTGCTCCTAGCTCAGGGGTGGTGTCGTAGCCTGTTGGCACGCAGACCACCCATGGTCGTCTGTGGTGGGGTCATCGGACACCCTCGCTGCGCACCGAGCCCTCCAAGGGCCGGGCCTCGGCGTGCGCTCAGGCGCCCGATCTGGACATCTTGGCCAACGTCGCCGTCAGCCACCGTGTTCCAGCCTCACAGATTTGCACACTCTCGGACAAGGCCCCACGCGAAGTTTTCGTTGCCCGACCGTGATAAATGGGTCACATCGCGAGACGTCAGCACGCTCGTGCGGCGGGTGGAGCGTGCTCAGGACTGAACGGTGCTCAGTCTGGGCGTGCTCAGGACCGGGGGTGCTCGGGACGGCTGGCCAGGATGACCGTGACGACGGCCACCACGGCGACGCCGATCACCGGCCACCCGATGTCGGCGCGGCCGGACTGGGCCAGGGTCCACCCGACCGGCAGCATGAGCACGTTCCACACGAGTGCCGGCGTGCGGGCCTGCCGCGCCCGCTGCCAGAGGTACTTGGCCAACACGCCCAGCGCCACCGCGAAGACGAGGATGAGGATGGCGGAGGTGACCACCCGGGCCGGGCTGTCGCTGGCGCCCGCGCCGAGCTCGAGCAGGTAGAAGACGACAAAACCGAGCAGGACCAGCGCCTGCGCAGCGGTGATGATCGAGGTGATCCGGGCGAGGGGGGACAGTCGCTCGAGGTCCCGACCGGTGTCGTCGGAGGTGCTGGTGCTCACGCTGTCCTAGGCTACGCGCCCGCCCGCGGCCCGCGGTGGTCATGTCTCGAGCCGGCTGGGCAGCGCCACCTGGAGCGCGGTGACCCGGCCTCGGATCGCCAGCAAGCCACGTCCGGGCACCCTCTCGTCGTCCACGGGAACCCGCGGTATGCCGAGCAGCTCCCCGTCCGTGGGCGCCTCGGTGCAGAGCAGCACTCCGCTTCGGGTCCGGCGCAGCTCGGCGACCAGGCCGCGGTAGCGGCTGGCCACGTCGGCGGGGTCGGCGGCCGCTGCCACCAGCGCGCCGGTGCGGCGCTGCCGCGCCAAGTGGTCCAGGAGCACCTGCTCGACCGGGTGGTCGAGCAGGTCGACCACGTCGTCCACGAGGACGTGGGCGTCAGGATGGGCGCGGAGCTGTTCCTCGATGCGCTCGGGGTCACCTCCCGCCACGTGCAGCACCGATCGACCGGTGCGCCGCAGCCCCTCGGCGAGGGTGGCGACGGTCACGGACTTGCCGGTGCCGGGGCCGCCCACCACGAGCAGTCCCAGCCCGGTGGGTGGCACCTCGAGCAGGGCCGGGCCGAGCGTGTCGGCGTCGAGGCCGAGCAGGACCCGGTTGACGGATGTGCCGGCTTGCCGGGACTCGTCGGTCGTCGGGGCCGCGTCACGCGGGGCCTCGCCCGACGCCCCACGGTCCCGGAGCTGGGTGGTGGTGACCCGGCTCGGCAAGGGATCGACGCGGAACGGGGCAGGTGCTCGCGGTGTCGATCGGCGGGCGAGGTCGAGCAGGCGCTCGTTCTGCGCCGCGGCCGACGGGTCAGCGTCCAACAGGCAGACCTGCAGCTCCACGGCGTCGTCGAGGCGGATGCCACGGCCGGGTGGCATCGTGCCGGGCACGGCCTCGCGCGGCACGCCGGCGAGCAGGAGCTCGGTCTCGTCGCCCAGACGCAGGCAGATCTTCTCCGCCACGGCACCGGCGAGACGCGGGGACAGGAGGGAACGGTCGCCGGTGAGGAGCACCCGTAGCCCCGCCGCCGGTCCATCGCGCAGGAGCTGCAGCAGCTGGTCGACCACGGCCCCGTGGTGGAGAGGTTCGTAGGTCTGGGCGAACACCTCCCAGCCGTCGACGAGCAGCAGCAGGTAGGGCATCGGCGGTGTTCCGGGGACCGTCGTCGTGCTGGCGACCGCGCGCTGCTCCTCGACCGAGCCGTGTCCGCCTGCCGCGAGAAGCCGCCGCCGACGGTCCACTTCCTCGGCAAGCCGCCGCACGAGGCGCCGCCCGCGGGCCACCTCGTCGCGACCGACCACCGCACCGCAGTGCGGCAACGCGGCGAGCACGGACAGCGACCCACCTCCGTCGAGGACGAACAGGTGCGCATCGGCCGACGACAGCTGTCGCGCCACCGCGCCCGCGATGGTGCGCGCCACGGTGGTGCGCCCGGACCGCGGAGCGCCCACCACGGCCAGGTGCCCACCGCCGGCCAGGTCCCAGGCCAGCGTCCGGCGACACTGTGCCTGCGGAAGGTCGGCGACGGCATACGGAACCGACAACGGTGACTCGAACATCGATGACCGGGGCAACGGCGACCCCGACCGGGACGACGGGGACTCCTCCGCCGAGGTCACGACGTCCGGCAGGGTCACGACGCCCGGCAGGGGCAGGATCTCGGGCAGTGGCGGCAGCCACGGTGACGGCACCTGCGGGATGGTGAGCAGCTGCGCGGCCTCTCGCGTGGCGCCGGCGACCCGCTCGAGGTCGGTGGGTTCCTCGGTGTGCCGTTCCTCCGCCGCAACGGGGCCCACCGACTGCTCCGGTTCCTCGGAACCGAGGAGACGGACGACGAGCCGGCGTTGGCTGCTGCGGTCGGGGCCCCCGCCCACCCGTGCCGCGTGGAACGTCTGGAGCGGTTCGGCCGCGATGCGCGCGACCGCGCGGCCGGGGCAGTCGTCGGGGAGCGTGGCGGCGTCCGGCGCCTCGACGACGTCCTCGGAGTCGACCCGGTCGCGCACCCGCAGGGCGATCCGCAGGTTCACGTTGGCCTTGATGTCGGCGGTCACGACGCCGGCGGGGCGTTGGGTCGCGAGGACCAGGTGCACCCCGAGTGAGCGGCCGACGGCGGCGATGCGTACCAGCCCGTCGAGGAACGCGGGCTGCTCCTCGGCGAGCACCCGGAATTCGTCGATGACGAGGACGAGGCGGGGGACCGGTGGGTCGGTGGAGTGTGAAACTCGTTGGTACTCGGGCAAGTCGATGGCGCCGACGTCACGGAAGATCCGCTCGCGCCGCTTGAGCTCGGCTTCCAGCGAGGCGAGCGCGCGGCCCGCGAGGTGCTCGTCGAGATCGGTGACCAGCCCGACCGTGTGCGGCAGCTCGGCGCACGCCTTGAACGCTGAGCCGCCCTTGTAGTCGATGAGTACGAAGCACAGCTCGTCGGGTTGGTTCCCGAGCGCGAGGGACGCGATGAGGGTCTGCAGCAGCTCGCTCTTGCCGGCGCCGGTGGTACCCGCGACCAGGACGTGCGGGCCGTCGCGGCTCAGGTCGAGGACGAACGGCGAGTCCGCCGTGCGCCCGACCACGGCGGTCGTCGACCGTGATCGTGCGCGCCACCGGTCGGCGAGCGCGGCCGGGTCCGTGGCGTCCCGGTCCAGCAGGTCCAGGAGTCGCACGCGGCGGGGCAGGTCGTTCGTCGGCGAGGTGGGCGTCGCGTCCCGCAGGGGCGCCAGGCCGCGGCTGAGCCGCTCCGCCCAGGGCGGGCTCACCAGGTCGGGGCGGAAGCTGAGCGTCAGGTCCGGGTGCTCCAGTCGGGCGGTGCGAGCATCGTCCAGCAGCACACTCACCCGCGTCTCGGTGGGCAGCTGGTGCGCCTCGCGGTCCAGTGCCAGGACGTGCACCCGGCTGTCGCCTTCCAGCGCCCGGCGCAAGAGCTCCGGTATGCCGGGTCGCGCGCGCAGTGCCTTCGCCCCGTCGAGGACGACGACCACCGTCCGATCCGTGCCGTCACGGGCGCCCCCGGCGTCATCGAGCGCCCGGCCGTCCTCGCCGAGGGCAGCGCCGTGGCCGGCGAGGCGCTCGCCGGCCACGCAGAAGTGTGGCAGCCACGAAGCCCACGACCAGTCGGCGTCGCAGCGGTCCTCGGCCGTCAGCACCACCACCGACACCTCGGAAGGGGAGTGCCACCCGGCAACCTGGCCGACGAGGCCGCGGGCGCAGGCGAGCAGCTCGGCGCGGGGACCCGCCACCCCGATGACGCCCGCCTCGCCCAGCGACACGGTCACCGGCGCCTCGGCGAGCAGGGGGTGCTGGGCAGCCTCGTGGGTGGCAGCAGGCTGCACGGTCAGCGCCGCGGGGACGTCGCCGGTGCCGACGCGAAGGCGCAGGAAGTCGGGGTCGCCCGGGCGTCGGTGCCACAGCCGGGCGCCCGCCTGCTCGACCTGCGCCGCGAGGTCAGCCGGGTCGGGGCTGGAGGCGCGTCGCTCACGCAGTTCGAGGTGCAGTGCCTCCTCGCGTTCGACCGTGAACTGCTCGATCGCCCAGCGGTATTCGCGCTGTTGCTGTCGGGCGCTGGCGCGCCCGTTGCGCCGGTCGCTGATCCAGCTCGACAGGAGCATGACGGGACCGAGCAGGCCGAAGAGCAGCATGGTGGCGCTGTGCAGGACCGCCGCGACGACCCCGGAGACGACCAGCGGCAGCACCACCATGGCGAGGGGCAGCCGCTGGCGGTGGGCAGTCGTCGGCGGTGTCGGCATACGGAGGGTTGGTGCGGGGAGCGCGGGGTGGCGCCGCGGTCCGCGGTGGTAGGCGAGGTGGCCGTTGGCGTCCGCGGTGATCGCGCCACGGGGCTCGCGGGGCAGGCGCAGCGCGAGGGTCGTGCCGCCGATCCGCAGGCGCTGTCCCGGCTGCCACTCGCGAACGCCGCGGACCAGGGTGCCCTCCAAGCGGCTTCCGTTGGTGGAGCCGAGGTCGCGGACGGTGACCCGCTCGTGCGCGACGGTGATCTCGCAGTGCAGGCGGGACAGGTCAGGGTCGTTGATGCGGAGTGAGCCCTGGCTGCGGCCGAGGCGGTGGGTGCCGAGCGGCAGCGGATGGGTGGCGCCGCAGTCCGGGCCCTCGATCACGTGCAGCACGAGCAGCGGCGCGCCCGGAGACGGAACCTCGGACAGCCCGCCGGAGCAGCGGTGGGTCAGGACCGCGCCCTCGAGCAGGGGCGGCTGGCCGAGGGCGGCCTCCGGTGACAGCGGCTGTCCGGCGACGGTCCACGACCCGTCGGGGCAGCGCGCGGCGGAGCATCCGCCCGGGAGCGCGGAGGCGAGGTCCGCGAGGGTGTAGCCGGCCGCGCCGGTGACCTCGACGTCGCTGCTCGTGCGGTCCCGTTCGTGCACGGCCGTGAGCCGAAACTGCACCTGTCCACCCCTTCCTCGTTCGCGGACGGCGGCGACCTGACCGGCGCTCGAGCGCCGCGTGAGGAGGCAGTATCGGACGATCGCGGCGGTCCGTGCCGAAGTGCCTGTGGACAACCCGCGTGCCGGCGCCTCGGCCGAACGGTTGAGCAATCAACTTGTGGACAACTTTGCCTGCCTGCGTTTGACACGGTTTAGTAGTGCCGGTCACTCGGGGGAATACGCAGAGGAGAGGTGACCGGTGGACGCGCTGCGCACGGTGGAGGACGAGGTGCGCGAGCTCATCCGACGCCGCCAGCTCGACCCGTCCCGCGAGGCGGAGCAGCTGCAGGTGTTGGTCCGTGAGGTGGTCGACGACTACGACCAGCGGTCGCTGCACGGCGGGCTCGCCCCACTCTCCGACCTCGCCGAAGCGACCCGCTCGGTCATGGACGCGGTCGCCGGCTTCGGTCCGCTGCAGCAGTACCTCGACGACCCCGCGGTCGAGGAAGTGTGGATCAACGACCCCTCGCGGGTGTTCATCGCGCGCCACGGCGTCGCCGAGCTGACCAACACGATCCTCAGCGCCGACATGGTGCGGGACCTGGTCGAGCGGATGCTGCGCAGCTCCGGGCGGCGGGTCGACCTGTCCTCGCCCTTCGTCGACGCCGCGCTGCCCGACGGCTCCCGGCTGCACGTGGCCATCCCGGACGTCACGCGCGACCACTGGGCCGTCAACATCCGCAAGTTTGTTGTCCGTGCCGAGCACCTCGACGACCTCGTGCAGCTCGGCACCATGACCCAGCCGGTCGCGCGGTTCCTGTCCGCCGCGGTGGCCAGCGGGCTCAACGTTCTGGTCTCGGGCGGCACGCAGGCAGGCAAGACCACGATGTTGAACTGCTTGGCGGCCGCGATCCCCGGCACCGAGCGCGTCGTCACGTGCGAGGAGGTCTTCGAGCTGAAGGTCCCCCTACGGGACGTGGCCTCGATGCAGTGCCGCCAGCCGAGCCTCGAGGGCACCGGCGAGATCCCGCTGCGTCGGCTCGTCAAGGAGGCGCTGCGGATGCGCCCGTCGCGACTGATCGTCGGTGAGGTGCGCCAGGAGGAGAGCCTCGACCTGCTGATCGCCCTCAACAGTGGTTTGCCCGGGATGTGCACCGTGCACGCCAACAGCGCGCGCGAGGCGATCACCAAGATGTGCACGCTGCCGCTGCTCGCCGGCGCGAATGTCAACAGCCGGTTCGTGGTGCCGACCGTCGCGAGCTCCATCGACGTCGTCGTCCACGTGGCGCTGGAGCGGGACGGCCGCCGGCGGGTGCGCGAGGTGGTGGCGGTGCCGGGCCGTGCCGAGGGCGACGTGATCGAGACCGCCGAGCTGTTCACCACCAGGGAGGGCCGGCTCGTGCGCGGCGACGGCTTCCCGCCCCATCACGACCGGTTCGCCCGCGCCGGCTATGACGTGGCCGAGCTCCTGAACGGCGACGAGCTGTGACCGGGCCGCTGCTGGGGCTGCTGCTCGGGGTCGGCCTGTTCTGCATCTGGTGGTCGTTCTGGCCGCGCACGCCGGCGCCGGCGAGGGCCCGCCGGATCACGGCGTGGGACCGGCTCCGTGATGACCTGGTGCAGGCGGGTCTGCACCAGATGGGCGTGGGGTCGCTGCTGGCGATGTGCCTGGTCGTCCTCGTGCTGGTGACCGTGCTGTTCCTCGCGCTGACCCAGGTCCCACCGGTGGCGTTCGCCTTCGGGCTGATCTCCGGCTATGCGCCCCTGGCCGTCGTCCGGATGCGGGCGCGGCGGCGTCGGCAGCTGATGCGGGAGGTGTGGCCCGACGTCGTCGACAACATCGCCTCGGCCGTCCGGGCCGGCCTTGCGCTGCCCGAATCGCTGGCGCAACTGGCCGACCGCGGGCCGGAGGAGCTGCGCCCGGCCTTCACGTCCTTCGCCCGTGACTACCGCGCCACCGGTCGCTTCCACGACAGCCTGGACCGGCTCAAGGAACGGCTCAGCGATCCCGTCGGCGACCGGCTGGTGGAGTCGCTGCGGATCGCCCGTGAGGTCGGCGGAAGCGACCTCGGCCGGCTGCTGCGGACGCTGTCCTCGTTCCTGCGCGAGGACGCCCGCACTCGCGCCGAGCTGGAGTCGCGGCAGAGCTGGACCGTCAACGCCGCCCGCCTGGCGCTCGCCGCACCGTGGGTGGTACTCGCCATGCTCGCCACCCGCGGGGAGTCGCTGCGCGCCTACGACTCGGCGACGGGCGTGCTCGTCCTCGTCTTCGGCGGGGCCGTGTCCCTGGTCGCCTACCGCCTCATGATGCGGATCGGTCGCCTGCCGGAGGAAGAGCGGGTGCTGCGATGAGCCAGTGGTCGTGGCCGGGTGCCCTGTGCGGTCTCGCCTTCGGCGCGGGCCTCCTCCTCGTCCTGGCTGGTATGCCGGTGCGCCGCCGCCCCGGTCTGCTGGCTCGCCTCGAGCCGTACCTGTTGGACGCGCCGCGACCCTCCCGGCTGCTCTCGCGGTGGGGCAGCAGTGAGCCGGTCGGCCTGCGCCGCTGGGCCGCGCCCGCCCTGCGGCGGGCCGGTCGCTGGGTGGACCTCGCGCTCGGCGGAGCCGCATCCGTGCGTCGTCGGCTCGAACGAGCGGGGCTGCCACCGGACGTGGAGGCCTTCCGCGCCGAACAGGTGCTCTGGGGAACGGCCGCCGGCCTCGTCGGCGCGCTCTTCGCCTCCCTGTTGTGGCTGCGGCGCGGCTCGTCCCTGCCGTCGCTGGTGATCCTGGTGCTGTGCGCCATCGCGATCGGGGTCGTCGCCCGCGACCAGGTGCTCAGCCGCGCCGTCCGTCGCCGCGAGCTGCGGATCATGAACGAGTTCCCCACCATCGCCGAGCTGTTGGCCCTGGCCGTCACGGCCGGTGAGGGTGCACCCGCCGCCTTGGACCGGGTGGCGCGGCTGTCCACCGGCGAGCTGTCCGCCGAGCTGAGCGAGTGCCTCGCACGGGCGCGAGCCGGCGCCAGCCTGCCGATGGCCCTCCAGGGCTTGGCCGACCGGACCGGCCTGCCCACGCTCGCCCGCTTCGTCGACGGCATTGTCGTCGCCGTCGAGCGGGGTACGCCCTTGGCCGAGGTCCTGCGGGCGCAGGCGCAGGACGCCCGCGAGGCAGGCCGGCACGCCGTCATCGAGGAGGGCGGCAAGCGTGAAATCGCGATGATGGTGCCCGTCGTCTTCCTGGTGTTGCCGGTCACCGTCCTGTTCGCGATCTACCCGGGCCTGTCCATGCTCCGGCTGTCGATATGACGGCCACCACGACCGCCTCGCCGCCCGCCTCGTCGCGGCCGTGCGAGGAAGAGACCGCCCGGGCCGCCACCGGCCGGGCCAGCCGAAGGAGGGAATGACCATGACCACCACCATCGCCAGGACCCGCGGCGCGTGGCGCCGCAGCAGGGCTCGCACCGCCGCACGGCTCCACTGCGCAGTAACCGCCGAGCCGGAACGCGGGGACGTGCCGGGCTGGGTGCTCATCACGCTGATGACCGCCGGTCTCGTCACGGCCTTGTGGGCCGTTGCCGGGCCGCAGCTGAACGGGCTCTTCACCAACGCGCTGGCCTCCGTCAAGGGGCCGTGACCTCGCGAGCGGAGCGGGGTGCCGCGGTTGCGGACTTCGCCCTTGTCGCAGGACTGCTGTGCGTGCTGTTCCTCGCGGCCCTGCAGCTGGGGGTCGCCCTGCACATCCGGAACACGCTGATCGCCGGCGCTGCGGAGGGCGCCCGCTACGGGGCTCGGGTGCACAGCAGCCCGGCGGAGGGGGCGGGCCGTGCCCGTGACCTCATCGCTGCGAGCCTGTCGGAGCGGTATGCCCGGCACGTCACCGCCGTGCGCACCGTCTCCGGCGGCGTCGCGGTCGTGGAGGTGCGGGCCACCGCGCCGCTGCCTCTGGTCGGGCCGTTCGGGCCGAGTGGCGGGTTGACCGTGCGCGCCCAGGCGTTCGCGGAGGTGCAGTAGTGGTGCG
>NZ_DASSTI010000155.1:0-15863 GCF_035708005.1 Segeticoccus sp.
CAGACGGGCGGATCGAGGCCGTGACGCCCAACCGGGCTGCCGTACCGGAGCGGGTCAGCAAGCACACGGTCATGAACCTCGACGAGTGGCCGTACCCGAAGGCGCCGCTGGTGCCGCTGGCCGAGTCGGTGCACGAGCGGATGAGCGTGGAGATCTTCCGGGGTTGCACGCGCGGCTGCCGGTTCTGCCAGGCCGGAATGATCACCCGGCCGGTTCGCGAGCGCAGCATCACCGGCATCGGCGAGATGGTCGCCCAGGGCCTGTCGGCCAGCGGCTTCGACGAGGTCGGCCTGCTCTCGCTGTCCAGCGCCGACCACTCAGAGATCGGCGAGATCACCAAGCAGCTCGCCGACCGCTACGAGGACGAGCGGGTCAGCCTGAGCCTGCCGTCGACGCGGGTCGACGCGTTCAACATCGACCTGGCGGGCGAGCTGACCCGCAACGGTCGGCGCTCCGGGTTGACCTTCGCGCCCGAGGGAGGCTCCGAGCGGATCCGCAAGGTCATCAACAAGATGGTGACCGAGGAGGACCTCATCCGGACCGTCGCCGCCGCCTACGGTGCGGGGTGGCGACAGGTGAAGCTCTACTTCATGTGCGGGCTGCCGACCGAGACCGACGAGGACGTGCTCCAGATCGCCGAGGTGGCCAAGCGGGTCATCGACACCGGCCGGCAGGTCAGCGGCCGCAAGGACATCCGCTGCACCGTGTCCATCGGCGGGTTCGTGCCCAAACCGCACACGCCGTTCCAGTGGTGCAGCCAGCTCGGGGTGGAGGCGACCGACACGCGGCTGGCCAAGCTGCGCGAGGCGATCCGGGCCGACCGCCGCTACGGCTCCGCGATCGGGTTCCGCTACCACGACGGCGAACCCGGTCTCGTCGAGGGGATGCTGTCCCGCGGCGACCGCCGGGTGGGTCGGGTGATCGAGGCGGTCTGGCGTGACGGCGGACGGTTCGACGGGTGGAGCGAGCACTTCTCCTACGAGCGCTGGATGCGGAGCGCTGCGCAGGCGTTCGCCGACCTGCCGGTGGACGTCGACTGGTTCACCACCCGGGAGCGGGGTCAGTCCGAGGTGCTGCCGTGGGACCACCTCGACTCGGGCCTCGACAAGGACTGGCTCTGGGAGGACTGGCTCGACGCCCAGGACGAGACCGAGGTCGACGACTGCCGGTGGACCCCGTGCTTCGACTGCGGGGTGTGCCCGCAGCTGGGCACCGACATCGAGATCGGCCCGACCGGCAAGAAGCTGCTGCCGCTGACCGTCGTCGGCTCGGGCCGGGAGCAGCTCGTCGACCACCCCTGATCTCGGGACTTCCCCGCCGATCTCGGGACTTCCCTGCCGATCTCGGGACTTCCCCGCCGATCTCGGGACTTCCCCGCCGGACTGTTGCTGGTGGTCGGCGATTCCCGAGTCCCCCACCACCAGCCACAGTGCACCCACCGGGAGGGGCGTGGAGGCAGAGGTTGTCATGCTTCCAGCTTCGTGGCCCGGGCCGCCCGCCACCTCGGACCACGGTCGCGCCCCGGACAGCGACCGCGGTATGCCGACGAGAGCGGCGGCCTACCAGTTCGCCTCGGCCGGCGCCGGCGGCAGGGCCACGTCGCTGGGGTGGATCACGTAGGCCACGCCACCGGAGTGGGGGATCCACGTGTTCTCGAACTGCTCGCGGTCATAGACGGTGCGCACCTGGTCGTTGCTCGGGATCAGGTGGGAGGCGGGGTCGTTGACCACGACGTCGCCGTCCTTGGTGAAGCCGACGATGACCATGAGGTGCCCACCCGTGCTGTAGCCGGCGCCGTCCAGCTCACCCTTCTTCCACGACACGGACACCACGAGCGGGATGCCGTGCTTGATGAACTGCTCGGCCTCGGTGAGCGAGCGCAGCCGGGTGACGAAGCCCTCGACACCGAACCGGCCGGCATACGCCGCGTTGAAGGGCCAGTTGCCGGCCCCGTCGTAGTTGTAGTCGTAGGTGTTGCGTGCCGCGTGGTCCACCCACGGGTCCTGGTATGCCGGGTCCACCCAGGCGTAGTCCTCGGGCTTGGGGCCGCTGCGCCAGTAGGCGAGCACCATCGAGGTGGACGTGGGGCTGCACCAGGCTTCGCCGCCGCCGTCCCACTGGGGGTACTGCCCGTTGTGGACCTCCTGGGAGTAGGCGGGCACGTCCAGCGTGATGCCCTCCGCCCCGCCGAGCGGGCTGGCCGGGACGTGGCCGGGCACGTCGATCCGTGAGGCCATGGCCCCCACCAGGCTGACCGTGGGGGAGAGCCGGGTGCCGTGCGGGCGGTAGAGCGTCACCCGCAGCTGGTAGCGCGACAGGCTGTGGCCGCCGGAGGCGACGAAGGTGTCAATCGCCACGTAGCCGAGGTCGTCGCCCTGCCGGGGGACCGAGGTGCGGTGGATCGCGCCACCGGCCGCGGGGTCGTTCTCCGCCCAGCGGCCCATGACGTACCACTTCGACATCGCCCCGGTGTCGGCCAGCCCCCGCATCTCGACCTGCACCCAGGTGTGGCCGGGGGTCTGGGCGTTCCAGGAGGCGATGAGCTCGCTGAGGTCGAACCCGGGCGTCACCATCGGGGAGGTCCAGGTGGCGTAGTCGTAGCGCCGCGCGCCGCTGTCGCCGAAGGGGTCCGTGTACTCCCGGGTTCCCACCGTCCGGGCGATGCTGAGGGAGTCGTGGTCGACCCGCACGCCGTCCTTGGTGCCGCGGGCGAACGCCGCCGTCCGGGACCACTTGTGGAAGCTGACGTGCTGGGACGAGTCGGCGGCCGCGGCGCCGATCCCCGCCTCCGCCCGCGGTGACACCTGCGGCGTGGCGAGGGCGGCTCCGGTCGCCCCCGTGACGGTCATGAACAGTGCCGCACACGCGGCAACCAGGGCCTTGCGGACCATGACGTTCTCCCTCTGGCTGGCATCCTGCCGCGACGCTAGCGGCCGGCGCACAGCCGCAGGGTCAAGCGAAGGTAAAAAGTTGCGTAGCTGGTCAGGAAGAGATGAGGAAGTGACGGATCGGTAGCCTGAGCGGCATGGCCAAGCGCGTTCCCGAGGGGCCGGCACCGGAGCCCGCGGTGCAGAAGCTGCGGCTGCGCTACGCCAAGCGCGGCCGGCTGCGCTTCACCTCCACCCGCGACTTCCAGCGCGCCCTGGAGCGGGCGGTGCGCCGCGCGGGCGTGCCCATGGCCTACTCCGCCGGCTTCCACCCGCACCCCAAGATCTCCTACGCGGGCGCCGCCCCGACCGGCGCGGCCAGCGAGGCGGAGTACGTCGAGCTGTCGGTCACCGAGCGGGTCGCCCCCGAGCGGCTCCGCGCCGCCCTGGACGCCGCGCTGCCGGACGGGCTCGACATCCTGGAGGTGGTGGAGGCCGAGGCGGGGGCCCTTGCCGAACGCCTCCAGGCCAGCCTGTGGCAGCTCGAACTGCGCGGTATGCCGGAGCACGAGCTGGTGGCGGCTGTCACCGCGTTCCTCGCGCAGGAGCGGGTCGAGGTGACCCGCATGATGAAGCGCGGTCCGCGCACCTTCGACGTGCGGGAGGCCGTGGTCTCCTTGGGCGCATCCCCGTCGAAGGACCGGGCCTGTGCGATACTGACGATGGTCGTGCGGCACACCACACCCGCCGTACGCCCCGACGACGTCCTCACCGCGCTGCGCGAAGTCGCGGGCCTCGTGCCTCCGTCGCCACCCTTGGTGACCCGGCTGGCGCAGGGACCGCTGGAGACCGCAACCGCGAGGGTGGCCGACCCACTGGCTGCCGACCGGGACGGCGACGGCGCCGCAGCCGGTGACGCGCCCACGCGCGAGCCGGGCACGGCGTAGCACGACGACTTCCGTCGCACCCTGCACGGCGCTGGACGGCCCGGGCGGGGCGGGCGACGTGATCGCGCATCGCGCGGCGAACGAGGGCACCGCCCGGGTGTGGCGATCGCCGGCGCGTGCAGACGGAGACGCCACATGGCATCCAAGGACACCGAACCCCGCCAGGACAACCTGTTTTCCTCCACGGATCCGCAGGACCTGACCGCCGACGGGCCCGCCGCCGACCGGACCGAAGGCTCCGGCGGCGTCCCTTCCGACGGGAGCACCGATCCGGACACCCAGCAGGCCGCCGCAGACGCCGGCTCGGGGTCTCCGGCGCCGTCTCGTCCCGCCCCGGGCATCGGCCTCATCTTCCAGGCACCCGAGCCCACGGTGCTCCCGCCTCGACGCCGCACTCGTGCGGAGGACGAGGACGACCAGCAGACCGCTGAGGACACGGGCGTCGACCAGCAGGACGAGCGCGACGACGAGGACGACACCGGCAGTGCCAGTGGCCGGCGGCGGGGCCGGCGCGGCGGCAGGGGCCGCCGCAGCCGAGGCCGTGCGGGCGGCGAGGAGGGCGCCGACGGCACCGAGGAGGACCACGAGCGGTCCGAGGCGGACTCGTCGAAGGGCGACGACCGGGCGGACAAGGGTGCGGTCAAGGCGGAGAAGTCCGGCAAGAGCACCAAGGGGGGCAGGGCCGACAAGGGCGAGAAGGCCGGCAAGAAGGCCAAGGGGGAGCCGGACTCCACGGAGAACGCAGGGTCCCCCGCGGACGTCGAGGACGCGGAGGAGGCGGGCGAGGGCTCCGGCTCCAGCCGCCGTCGTCGGCGCCGCCGCCGTAGCGGGTCCGGTAACGGCGAGGAGGACGACGCGCCCGGCACCGTGACCAAGGTGCGCGAAGGGCGCAAGGCGCGCGACGAGGTCGCCTCCGTCAAGGGCTCCACCCGGCTGGAGGCCAAGAAGCAGCGCCGGCGTGAGGGACGCGAGGCCGGCCGCCGCCGCACGATCATCACCGAGGCCGAGTTCCTCGCCCGCCGCGAGAGCGTCGAGCGGACGATGGTGGTGCGGCACCGGGACGACCGCACCCAGATCGGGGTCCTGGAGGACGGCGTCCTCGTCGAGCACTACGTGTCGCGGGAGAGCGGCTCCGCCCAGAGCATCGCCGGCAATGTCTACCTCGGCCGGGTCCAGAACGTGCTGCCCTCCATGGAGGCCGCGTTCATCGACATCGGCAAGGGCCGCAACGCCGTCCTCTACGCCGGTGAGGTCAACTGGGACGCCGCCGGCTTGGAGAACAACCAGCCCAAGCGGATCGAGCACGCGCTGAAGTCCGGGGAGAGCGTCCTGGTGCAGGTCACCAAGGACCCGATGGGCCACAAGGGAGCGCGCCTCACCTCGCAGGTGTCGCTGCCGGGGCGCTACCTGGTCTACGTGCCCGGCAACGCCATGACCGGCATCTCTCGCAAGCTGCCCGACACCGAGCGGGCCCGGCTGAAGAAGATCCTGCGGGAGATCGTCCCCGACGATGCCGGAGTCATCGTGCGCACCGCCGCGGAGGGCGCCTCCGAGGACGAGCTGCGTGCTGACGTCGAGCGGCTCACCCGCACCTGGGAGGCCATCCAGAAGAAGGCGAAGACGGCAAACGCGCCGACGCTGCTGCACGGCGAACCCGACCTGACGGTGCGGGTGATCCGCGACGTGTTCAACGAGGACTTCTCCTCCCTGGTCGTCGCCGGCGAGACCTCCTGGCAGGAGGTGAGCAACTACGTGGGGTCGGTCGCGCCCGACCTCGCCGACCGGCTCAGCCACTGGACCGCCGAGGAGGACGTCTTCGCCCACTACCGGGTCGACGAGCAGCTCGCCAAGGCGATGGACCGCAAGGTGTGGCTGCCCTCGGGTGGGTCCCTGGTCATCGACCGGACCGAGGCGATGACCGTCATCGACGTCAACACCGGCAAGTTCGTGGGGTCCGGCGGCAACCTCGAGGAGACCGTCACCAAGAACAACATCGAGGCGGCCGAGGAGATCGTCCGCCAGCTCCGGCTGCGGGACATCGGCGGCATCATCGTCATCGACTTCATCGACATGGTGCTGGAGAGCAACCGCGAGCTGGTCGTGCGGCGGCTCGTGGAGTGCCTCGGCCGGGACCGCACCAAGCACCAGGTGGCCGAGGTGACCTCCCTCGGCCTGGTGCAGATGACGCGCAAGCGGGTCGGCACGGGGCTGATCGAGGTCTTCTCCGAGACCTGCGAGCACTGCAACGGCCGTGGCATCGTCATCCACTCCGAGCCGGTCGACAAGCAGAACGGCGACAGCGGCCGTTCCCGCACCCGCAAGGGCAAGTCGTCCAAGGGGTCCAGCCAGCAGAAGGCACAGCCGGAGCCGGCCAAGCAGAACAACGGGCCGACCCCCGCCCAGATCGCCGCGGCGGCGCACGCGGCGGCCCTGCAGGCGGCGACCGCAGGTGGTGAGCCGGAGCCGGTGGCCGCCGGGGCTGCGGTCGACGACGCCGCGGCGCCGGACGCCTCCGGGGACTCCACGCCCGAGGCCGCGCCCTCCGTGTCGGTGGCTCCCGAGCAGGCGGACGCCACGGCGCCCGACGCGGCGGTCCCACCTGAGGCAAGCCGCCCCACCACGCGCCGCCGGCACAAGCGCGCACGCGTCGTCGCGCCCGCCGGCCCGCCCGGGCAGACCACCCCGACGGTGGCCGACTCCGCCGGCGAGCAGCACACCGAGCCGGGCACGGAGGCAGCCGCCGAACAGCCCACCGAGGCGACGCCGCCGGCCGATCAGCCGGACCCGACGTCCGACGCCCCGGCCAGCGCGGAGTGAGCGTCGCTGGTTTGGTGCGGCGCCGCGCCAGCCGGTAGGCTGTCCCCTCGGTGCGCCCACCGTGTCGCGCGCCGTCCCGCCGAGCCGTTGGTCCGTGGTGTCCACGAGACGCGCCCGGCGGCGGCGACTGCGGCCCGGTACCGAAGCGGCCCCGCCCCAAGTAGACCTACGAGAGTGAGCTCAGCGTGTATGCGATCGTCCGTGCCGGTGGCCGGCAGGAGAAGGTGTCCGTCGGTGACGTCCTCATCATCGACCGCGTGGCGGGTGCCGCCGGCGACAGCATCGACCTCACTCCGCTGCTCCTGATCGACGGCTCCACGGTGACCAGCGACGCCGACAAGCTCGCGCAGGCCAGCGTGAAGGCCGAGGTGGTCGGTCCGGCCAAGGGCCCGAAGATCACCATCATGAAGTTCAAGAACAAGACCGGCTACCGCAAGCGCCAGGGCCACCGCCAGCACCAGACCAAGGTGAAGGTCACCGCGATCAACGCCTGAGCGCCCGCCCCGGCCGCTCGGCTCGATCCCGACTCTCCGCTCCGACAGACCCCCAGAACAGGCAGGTAGTCAGATGGCACACAAGAAGGGTGCATCGTCCTCGCGCAACGGGCGCGACTCCAACGCGCAGCGGCTCGGCGTGAAGCGCTTCGGCGGCCAGCTCGTGGGCGCCGGTGAGATCCTCGTCCGCCAGCGCGGCACCAAGTTCCACCCCGGTGCCAACGTGGGCCGCGGCGGCGACGACACGCTGTTCGCGCTCAGCGCGGGCGCCGTCGAGTTCGGCACACAGCGTGGCCGCAAGACGGTCAGCGTCGTCGCCACGGACGCCGCGGCCACTGCCGCCACCGATGCTGCCGAGGGCGGCGTCGCCGCTCCCTCGGCCTGAGACAGACGCGGATCTAGGCACTTCCCCACACCTCTAGGGAGTTATCTCCCGAGATCGGTGGGGAAGTCCCGAGATCCGCGAAGAGGAGAACGCCATGGCCGCCAGCTTCGTCGACCGCGTGCTGCTGCACGTCTCGGCCGGAGACGGCGGCCATGGCTGTGCCTCGGTCCACCGCGAGAAGTTCAAACCGCTGGGGGGCCCCGACGGGGGCAACGGCGGGCGCGGCGGCGACGTCATCGTCCGGGTGGACCCGCAGTACACGACCCTGCTCGACTACCACCACGGCCCACACCGCCGCGCCACCAGCGGCAAGCCCGGCGCCGGCGACGAGCGCAACGGCGCCGACGGTGAGGACCTCATCCTGCCCGTGCCCGAGGGCACAGTGGTCACGTCCCCCGACGGCCAGCTGCTCGCCGACCTCGTCGGTCCGGGCGCGTCCTACGTCGTGGCCCGCGGCGGACGCGGTGGGCTGGGCAACCGGGCCCTGGCCTCCCCCCGCCGCAAGGCCCCCGGCTTCGCGCTGCTCGGTGAGCCCGGCGACGCGCTCGACGTCGTCCTGGAGCTGAAGACGCTCGCCGACGTCGCCCTCATCGGCTACCCCTCGGCCGGCAAGTCCAGCCTGGTCTCGGTCCTCAGCGCCGCGCGCCCCAAGATCGCCGACTACCCCTTCACCACCCTGGTGCCCAACCTCGGGGTCGTCACCGCCGGTGACGTCCGGTTCACCGTCGCCGACGTGCCAGGGCTGATCCCGGGCGCCAGCACCGGCAAGGGGCTGGGCCTGGAGTTCCTGCGCCACGTCGAGCGCTGCTCCGTGCTGGTCCACGTGATCGACTGCGCCACCCTCGAGCCCGGCCGCGACCCGCTCAGTGACCTCGAGGTCATCGAGCACGAGCTGGCCCAGTACGTCGCCGACGAGTCCCTCGGCGGCGCGCCGCTGTCGGAGCGGACCCGCCTCGTCGTGCTCAACAAGGCCGACGTGCCCGAGGCCCGCGAGCTGGCCGAGCTGGTGCGTCCCGACCTGGAGGAGCGTGGCCTGGAGGTCCACATCGTCTCCGCCGTCGCCCACGAGGGGCTGCGCGAGCTGTCCTTCGCCATGGCAAGGCACGTCGCGGCCGCGCGTTCCCGGGTCGAGCAGGTCGAGCCGCCCCGCGTCGTGCTGCGCCCGAAGCCCGTGGACGACACCGGATTCACCGTGGTGCGCGAGCAGACCGCCGAGGGCGAGGTCTTCCGGGTCGTCGGCGACCGCCCGACCCGCTGGGTGCGGCAGACCGACTTCGCCAACGACGAGGCCGTCGGCTACCTCGCCGACCGGCTGAACCGGCTCGGCGTCGAGGACGAGCTGCTCAGGGCCGGCGCCGTGGCCGGCTCGACCGTCCTCATCGGCCCGCAGGACGATGCGGTCGTCTTCGACTGGGAGCCGACGATGTCCGCGGGTGCCGAGCTGCTCGGCGCACGGGGCACCGACCTGCGGTTCGAGGAACGGCACCGGCCCACCCGCCAGGAGAAGCGCACCGAGCACCACGAGCGCAAGGACGCCCAGACCGCCGCCCGCGAGGAGCTGGCGGCAGAACGCCGCGCCGGCCACTGGACCGACGAGCGTTCCGGGCGATGATGACCCGAGCCCGACCCGGCCCGCTGTCGGCGGCCCACCGCCTCGTCGTCAAGGTCGGGTCCAGCTCGCTCACCACCGCCGAGGGGGGACTCGACACCGCCCGGCTGGGGGAGCTGGTCGACGTGCTGGCGACGCGCCGGGCGGCCGGCACCGAGGTCGTGCTCGTGTCCTCCGGGGCGATCGCCGCGGGCCTGGCGCCGCTCGGACTGGCTCGCCGCCCCCGGGACCTCGCCACGCAGCAGGCGGCGGCGAGCGTGGGCCAGGGCAGTCTGCTCGCCGCCTACACCCGGGCCTTCGGGGGGCACAGCGTCTCGGTGGGGCAGGTGCTGCTCACCGCCGACGACGTGACCCGCCGTTCGCACTACACCAACGCGCGCCGGACCCTCGACAAGCTGCTGACGCTGGGGATCCTGCCCGTCGTCAACGAGAACGACACGGTCGCCACGCACGAGATCCGCTTCGGTGACAACGACCGGCTCGCGGCTCTCGTCGCACACCTGGTGCGGGCGGACGCCCTGCTGCTGCTCTCCGACGTCGACGCGCTGTATGACGGTCCGCCCACCCGGGCAGGGACGCACCGGATCCCGCTCGTGCGCGGCCAGCAGGACCTCGTCGGCGTGGAGCTGCGGGGAAGCGGCTCCACGGTCGGCACCGGCGGCATGGCCACCAAGGTGGAGGCGGCAACGATTGCCACCGCCGCCGGGATCCCCGCCGTGCTCACCTCGGCGGAGCGGATCGCCGACGCCCTCGAGGGCGCCGAGGTCGGCACGCTCTTCGCCCCCACCGGGCGCCGCCGACCCTCACGGCTGCTCTGGCTCGCGCACGCCACCGCACCACAGGGCCGGCTGCTGGTCGACGACGGCGCCGTAGCAGCGGTGCTCGGGCGCCGAGCCTCGCTGCTGCCGGCGGGGATCACCGCTGTCGAGGGCAGTTTCGTCGACGGCGACCCGGTCGACGTCTGCGACGGGACCGGACACCCCATCGCCCGGGGCTTGGTCAACTACGCGGCCGGGGAGCTGCCGGACCTGCTCGGTCGCAACACGCGCGAACTGGCCCGGGCACTGGGGCCGGAGTACGAGCGCGAAGTGATCCACCGGGACGACCTCGTCCTGCTCTGACTGCGAGGTCTTTTCCCCGCGCACGCCGCGCCGGTCCTTGCGCGCGAGCCGGAGTTGTAGGAATGTCGTTCGCCGAATCGCACCGGCGTCGACGAGTAGGTGGCCATGACCGAGCAGATCACTCAAGGGCGTGGGCGGTTCGAGCACGCCGACGCCGGGCTCAAGCAGTCCATGTCGTTCACCCAGCTGCTGTTCCTGGGGGTCAGCGCCCAGGTCGGCTCGGGATGGCTCTTCGCGGTCCTCGCGGCCGCCGGCTTTGCCGGCCCGGCCGCCCTGTTGGCCTGGCTGATCGCCGGCATTCTCATCGGGCTGATCGCGCTGTCCTACGCCGAGCTCGGCTCGATGCTCCCGCGCTCGGGCGCGATCGTGCGCTACACCTACCTGACGCACGGCAGCTTCGCCGGCTGGATCATCGGCTGGGCCTACTGGCTGTCAGCGGTCTCCATCCCGCCCATCGAGGCCGAGGCGGTGCTCACCTACCTCGGCGGCGCCTACCCGCAGACCCACTTCCTGCACAAGCAGCAGGGCGTGGACGTCCTGACCTGGCCCAACGGGATCGTCGCCGGGATCATCCTCATGCTGTTCTTCTTCGCGCTGAACTTCTACGGCGCCAAGCTCCTGTCGGAGTCCAACCGCTGGGTGACCCTGTGGAAGATCCTGCTGCCGACCGCGACGTTCTGCTTCCTGTTCGCGATCCTCAACGCCAGCAACTTCCACGCCTACGGCGGCTTCGCGCCCCGCGGCGTGCAGCCGATCTTCCACGCGATCGCCTCGGCCGGAATCATCTTCTCCTTGCTGGGCTTCCGGCAGGCCCTCGACTACGGCGGTGAGGTCCGCAACCCGCAGCGCAACGTCCCCATGGCCACCTGGGGCTCGATCGTCATCCCCGTGGTCCTCTACACCCTGTTGCAGGTGGCCTTCGTGGGCGCCATCAACTGGTCCGACATGGGCCTCAAGCCGGGCCAGTGGGACCTGCTGCAGACCAGCAAGTGGGCCGACGGACCGTTCTTCCACGCCCTCGACTCGGCCGGCATCGCCGCGCTCGCCGCGCTGGGGACGTTGCTGCTGATCGACGCGGCCGTCTCGCCGTTGGCCACCGGCTGGGTCTACCTCGGCACCGGCGCGCGCACGGCATACGGCCTGGGGGTGCACCGCAACGTTCCCCCGATCTTCCAGGCCAACAACCGCTTCGGCATCCCGTGGGTGGCGCTGATCGTCTCCACCGTCGTGGGGTGCGTGTTCTTCGTCCCCGCCCCGAGCTGGTACCAGCTGGTCGGCTTCATCAGCGCCGCCGCCGTCCTCACCTACGTGATGGGCGGTGTCGGGCTGCCGGTGATGCGGCGCACCGCGCCACAGATCCCGCGCCCGTTCCGGCTCAAGGCCGTGGGTTTCTGGTCGCCGATCAGCTTCGTCGTGGCGATGCTCATCGTCTACTGGGCCGGCTTCTCCACGCTCGCCAACGTCATCACCGCGACCTTCATCGGCCTGCCGCTGTTCGTCTGGTACTACGGCTGGAAGCGCGGCTGGCTTTCCCCGGTTCCGGCGACGATCCTGGGGGTCGTCTTCCTTGGCGTGTGGGCCTACATCGCGTATGCCGGGGGCTGGGTGCTCACCTCCAGCGGTGGGCAGCGTTCCGGTGGCTGGTCGTTCGGCGTCTACGACATCGTCTTCTCCGCCGTGGTGCTCGCGTTCTGCCTGCTGCTGCGGTGGCTGTCGAATGCGGAGGGCCGCCAGCACATCGACGCCACCTGGTGGCTGATCTTCCTGCTGCTGGCCACGCTGCCGGCCTCCTACTTCGGCTACTACGGGCCGCTGAAGAACCCGCCGCTCGGGTTCCCGTGGGGAACCTTGGTCGAGATCGGCATCGGGCTCATCGCCTACTACTGGGGCGTTCGCGTCGGGTTCAACACCGAGGAGATGCAGGACATCTGTGCCAGCTACGAGGAGGGCGGGACCGAGGCCGCGGCCGCGAAGCTGGCGGACGAGTGACCAGAAGGCGGTCACCGTCCCGGGTGCCGCGCACTGCGCTCTAGGCTGGATCGGTGGTCCAGAGCAACAGCAGCCAGGTCGAGCAGGACGCCGCCGGGCAGGTCACCGAGGTGGCCACCCGCTCCCGGGAGGCCGCCCGGGTGCTCCGACCGACCTCCGGCGCGGTGCGCAACACCGCGCTGCGCGCTCTCGCCGACGCGGTCGACGCGGCCGCGACGGACGTCGTGCGGGCCAACGGCGCGGACCTCAGCCGCGGGCGTGAGGGCGGGCTGTCCGAGGCGCTGCTGGACCGCCTCGCGCTCGACGAAGCGCGTGTGCACGCCGTCGCCGAGGGCCTCCGCGACGTGGCGGCGCTGCCGGACCCGCTCGGGGACGTGGTCCGCGGATCCACGCTGCCGAACGGGCTCCAAGTTCGTCAGCTGCGGGTACCGATGGGCGTGGTGGGCATGATCTACGAGGCCCGCCCGAACGTCACCGTCGACGCGGCTGGCCTGGCCCTCAAGAGCGGCAACGCCGTCATCCTGCGCGGGGGTTCGGCCGCCGAGCAGACCAACCGGGCGCTCGTGGGCGTGCTCCGCGAGGCGCTGACTGCCCAGGGCCTGCCGGCGGACGCGGTGGCCCTGCTCGAGGGGGGGCGCGAGGTCGTCCGGGCCCTCATGGCCGCTCGCGGACTCGTCGACGTGCTCATCCCGCGCGGGGGTGCCGGCCTGATCCGCACCGTCGTCGAGGAGTCCACCGTGCCGGTCATCGAGACCGGCGTGGGCAACTGCCACGTCTACGTCGATGCCGCAGCCGACCTGGGCAAGGCGCTGCCGATCCTGCTGAACTCCAAGACCCACCGGCCCAGTGTCTGCAACGCGGCCGAGTCGTTGCTGGTGCACCGCGACGTCGCCGACGCGTTCCTGCCGAAGGCACTCACCGAGCTCACCACCGCCGGCGTGCGCGTCCACGTCGACGAGCGGGCGGCGAGGTGCGCGCAGGCGGCCGGGACGGCATACGAGCCGGCGACGGAGGAGGACTGGGACACCGAGTACCTCTCCCTCGACCTCGCCGTGCGGGTCGTGGACTCCCTCGACGAGGCACTGGACCACGTCGGCCGCCACGGAAGCGGGCACACCGAGGCGATCGTCACCGAGGACCGGTCCGCCGCGCGCCGCTGGGTGGCCGAGGTGGACGCCGCTGCGGTGCTGGTCAACGCCTCCACCCGGTTCACCGACGGCGCCCAGCTCGGCCTCGGCGCCGAGATCGGCATCTCGACGCAGAAGCTGCACGCGCGCGGGCCGATGGGGCTGGCCGAGCTCACCACCACCACCTGGGTGATCGAGGGCGACGGTCAGGTTCGCGCGTAGCGTGAACTCGACCGTCCGGTCCGTTCCTGAAGGGGCGGCCGAGCGAGCGTTCGGCCGCGCCGGTGCCCGCCCGTGGTGGCCCACCCACTACCCTTGGGGCCATGACGTCGTCGCTTGTCTCCTTCGGTGCCCTCGTGAGGGACCACGAGCACAACCTGCCCTTCGGCTCGTGGTGGTTCGGCATCATCGCCATCGCCTGCTTCATGGCCGCGCTCGGCATCCTGTGGTTCTTCCGCCACAACTTCGAGAAGTACGGCCAGACCCAGCGCGGGGACCGCCACTGACCACTCGACTCGGGGTCATGGGCGGCACCTTCGATCCCATCCACCACGGCCACCTCGTCGCAGCGAGCGAGGTGGCGTCGTTGTTCCACCTCGACGAGGTCGTCTTCGTGCCGACCGGGCAGCCGTGGCAGAAGGACGACCGTGAGGTCTCCCCGGCCGAGGACCGCTACCTGATGACGGTCATCGCGACGGCGTCCAACCCGCGGTTCACCGTCAGCCGCGTCGACATCGACCGGCCCGGCCCGACCTACACGCTCGACACGCTGCGGGACCTGCACGCCCAGCGTCCCGACGCCGAGCTGTTCTTCATCACCGGCGCCGACGCGCTCGGCCAGATCCTGTCGTGGAAGGACATCGACGAGATCTGGGACCTGGCCCACTTCATCGGCGTGACCCGTCCCGGCCACGAGCTGTCCAGCACCGGCCTGCCGCAGGACGGGGTCAGCCTCCAGGAGGTCCCGGCGATGGCGATCAGCTCGACGGACTGCCGGGACCGGGTCCGTGACGGCGAGCCGGTGTGGTACCTCGTCCCGGACGGCGTGGTGCAGTACATCGCCAAGTACCAGCTCTACCGCCGGCAGGACGGGGCCCCAGCGGGGCCGGCCGTGCGGGCAACCACCTAGGAGGACGCGCGTGGTCGCCACGCAGCACGCACTCGACCTGGCCCGGGCGGCCGCGGCGGCGGCCGAGGACAAGCTCGCCACCGACGTCGTCGCCATCGACGTCAGCGACCAGCTCATCCTCACCGACGTCTTCGTGCTGGCCTCGGCCCCGAACGACCGGCAGGTCCACGCCATCGTCGACGCCGTGGAGGAGCGCCTGCACCAGCTGCGCGCCAAGCCGGTGCGCCGGGAGGGGGAGCGTGAGGGCCGTTGGGTACTGCTGGACTTCGGCGACGTCGTGGTGCACGTCCAGCACGAGGAGGAACGCGAGTTCTACCAGCTCGAACGGCTCTGGCGCGACTGTCCCACCATCGACCTGTCGGCCTAGCCGATGAGCCCTGCGGGCACCTCCGCCGCAGCTGCCCCGGCCCGCCGCCTCATCATCTGGCGGCACGGGCAGACCGACCACAACGCCCAGGGCCTCTGGCAGGGGCACCTCGACACCCCGCTGTCAGCCCTGGGGCGCGCCCAAGCGGCGGCCGCGGCCGCCGAGCTCGCGGCATACCGTCCCTCGCTGGTGGTGAGCAGCGACCTCGAGCGCGCGGCGCAGACCGCGGGGGCCCTCGCCTCGGTGACCGGCCAGCACGTCCGGTATGACGCGCGCTTCCGGGAGATCCACGTCGGTGAGTGGCAGGGCCTCACCGCGGGCGACGTGGCCGAGCGCTACCCCGAGCTCAACGAGGCCCTCGGGCAGGGGCAGGACCTGCCGCGGGGCGTGAGCGGGGAGACCGTGGCGCAGGTGCTCGACCGGGCCGCCCCGGCCGCCGAGGAGCTGCTCGCGCAGCTGGGGCCGGGGGAGTGCGCCGTGCTCGCCACGCACGGCGTCACGGGGCGCGCGCTCGCCGCCGCGCTGGCCGGCATCGAGCAGCACACCGCCTGGCGGTCCCTGGCCGGGCTGCACAACGGCCACTGGGCGCTGCTGCAGGAGGGCCGCCACGGTTGGCGGATCGAGGTCTGGAACGCCGGTGTCGCGGTCTCCGCGGCCGGCTGAGCGGCCCGCCGCGCACTTACCCCAGGCGGCTGAGCGGCCTACCGCGCACTCACCCCAGGCGGCTGAGCGGCCCGCCGCGCACTTACCCCAGGCGGAAGGTCGTCATGCGGCGCCAGGAGTCGGGCTCGTCGCTGCCCGACCACAGCGAGACGCCGCTGACGGTGGTGCGGATCGGCAGGTTGTCCCGCACCTCCTGCTCCACCTGCTCCAGCTCCGCCCGGCTGACGTCGTGGGCGATGGTCAGGTGCGGGACCACGTCCTCGTGCTGCCCGTCGTACGGCGGGCAGTCGGGGAAGCGGTCGGCGAGGGCGAGGGTCAGGTCGCGGAAGGTTGCCGCCGGCTCGGGCG
>NZ_DASSTI010000156.1:0-8585 GCF_035708005.1 Segeticoccus sp.
GAGGCCGGCCTGGAACTGCGCGAGGACATCGACACCGTCCTCGAACCCGGCATGGTCGTGTCCATGGAACCCATGATCATGGTCCCCGAGGGCCAACCCGGCGCCGGCGGCTACCGCGAACACGACATCCTCGTCGTCGGCGAGGGCGGCGCCGAGAACATCACCAAGTTCCCCTTCGGCCCGGAGCACAACATCCTCGGGGTCTGAGATCAGCGCCCCTGTCACCCAGCCGGACGCCGGCCGCTCCCCCTCCGGGGTGGTGGCCGGCGTCCGGCTGCGGCGTGCCCTGGCACTCCTCGCCATCCCGCTGCTCGCGCTCAACCTGCGCTCGGCGATCACCTCGATCGCACCCGTGCTCGGGGAGATCCAACAGCAGCTGCACATGTCCACCACGCAGGCGAGCGTGCTGGGCGCCTTGCCGCCCGTGGTCTTCGGCCTCGCCGGGATCGCCACGCCGACCGTCATCCGCCGCCTCGGGGCGGATCGGGCCGCCGTCCTGGCGATGCTCCTCGCCACCGTCGGGGTCGTCGTTCGAGCGCTCTCCCCCGGTGCGCTCTTCTTCTTCGTCCCGCAGCTGGTCGCCCTCGTGGGCATGGGCATGGGCAACGTGCTGCTCCCGCCCTTGGTGAAGCGCTACTTCCCGGACCGCATCGGGGCCCTGACCATCCTCTACGGCATCGTCCTGCAGCTGGGGACGGCGCTGCCGGCCTTCCTGGCCGTCCCGCTGGCGGAGGCGGGCGGCTGGCGCACCTCGCTCGGCGCCTGGGCGGGACTGTCACTGCTGGCGCTGTGGCCGTGGGTGCTGCTGAGCACCTCCCGCGGCACCGGACGCGCCGGGGCTGCCGACGCGAGCACGTCGGTCGGCGCCGCGGTGACCCAGGCCCGAATCCCGTTCCGGAGCCTGCTCCGCAGCCGGGTGGCCTGGGGCGCCACGCTGCTGATGGGGACGACCTCGCTCAACACCTATCCCATCTTCACCTGGCTGCCGCGGATCCTCACCGACGCTGGCGTCGACCGCGGTGTGGCCGGCTCCCTGCTGGGGCTGTACTCGCTGATGAGCCTGCCCCTGGCCCTCGCCATCCCCTGGGTCGCGGTGCGCGTGCGCAACCCGCTGATGGTCGTCCTGGCCGGACTTGCCTGCTACCTGGTCGGATACGCCGGTCTCGCGTTGGCGCCGTCACGGGCTCCCCTGCTGTGGACGGTGGCCTGCGGGCTCGCCGCCACCGGCTTCCCGCTGGCGCTGTCGCTGGTGAATCTGCGCACCCTCACCCAGGACGGCGCCGTGGCACTGTCCGGCTTCATGCAGGGTGTCGGCTACCTGATCGCCTCGACCGGCCCCTTCCTCACCGGCCTGCTGCACTCGCTCACCGGCGGTTGGCAGGCCTCCTTCGGCTTCCTCGGGCTGACCCTGGTGCCGCTCACGATCGGCGGCTTCATCTTCTGTCGACCGCTGTCCCTCGAGGCGACCCTGAGCGCGGCGGCGCCGGAGGCCGTCGCTCCCGCGCCCGCAGTACCGTGATTTCACGTCCCAGCAACCGAGAAGGGCAGCGGTGAGCAGCATGGAGAACACGACCGGCGGCGGGGCGACTGCCGCTTCCTTCGAGTGGCGTCAGGCGAGTTTCGACGCCGCTGTCCGGGAGGCGCGCGAGGGGCTCGACGGCGGGGGTGTGCCCATCGGCAGCGCCCTGGACCTCGACGGTGAGATGGTCGCGACCGGGCGGAACTTGCGCGTGCAACAGGGGGACCCGGTCGCGCACGGGGAGATCTCCTGCCTGCGCAACGCGGGGAGGCGGGCGTCATACCGCAGTGGGGTGCTCTACACCACGCTGGCGCCCTGCGCGATGTGCACGGGCGCCATCATCCAGTTCCGCATCCCCCGCGTCGTCGTGGGCGAGTCCCGCAACTTCGCCGGTGAGCTGGACCTGCTGCGGTCCCGCGGTGTCGAGGTGCTGGTCCTGGACGACGAGCGCTGCCGCGCGTTGATGCAGGAGTTCCAGCAGCGGTACCCGCAGGTGTGGGCGGAGGACATCGGCGAGGTGCGCTGAACGCCACCTCGCCGACCTCCACTCCGCGTCGGCGTCCACCGCACCGGAGTGCAGCGGACGCCGACGTCAGTGCCGTGCGGCCTTGACCGCCAGGACGGGACAGCTCGCCTCGAGCAGGACGCGCTGGGCAGTGCTGCCCATGATGAGCTTGCCGACGGGTGAGCGCTTGCGCAGCCCGAGCACGATCAGCTCCGCGCCGCACTCGCCCGCGGTGTGGATGATCTCCTCCGCGGGGTCGCCACGCATCGGCTGCCGGAGGTCGTAGGCCACACCGGCCTCGGCGAGCGTCTTGGCGACCCGGTCGACGCGTGTGTCATCCGCGAGGAGCCGGTCACCGGTGACATCGTCGCCGCCGGAGCCGTTCACCACGACCACCGGCAGCTGGCGCAGTCGTGCCTGCTCGATGGCGCTCTGCAGCGCCGCCTCACCCGCCGGTGTCGGGACGTAGCCGACCACGACCGTCATGACGTCCTCCCTGTCGCGACTGTTGGCCCGCCGGGCCGCTCCACGGCCGACTCCTCAGTTCGCCGCCGCGACGGGCGCACCGCCGCTGACGCGCGCGGGCTGGTGGTGCAGGTCCACGTCGGGGAAGCGGGGCACCTCGAACCGCGCGTGGGTGTGCACCTCCGTCAGCGTCCGGGCCGCGTGCTCGGCGATCTCGGCCAGCGTCGTGACCCACATGCCGTCCATGGCACGGACCCGCTCGATCAATTGCTCGAGGGCCACCGCCCGCGACGGCCGCCCGGAGATGAACGGGTGGTTGGTGAGGACGAAACAGGTGCCGGCCGCGTGGTGTGCCTGCGCCTCCAGCGTCCACATCTCCAGGGCCTTGGCGGGGCTCTCGATGACGCCACTGCCGGTCACACCCGGGTAGAAGCCGTACTGCTCCCAGTCGTCGAGGGCCCAGTCGACAGGGATCTGGACGAGGTCGCGCGGGTCACCGGAGGACACCGCGAAGCGGTACGGGGCGTCCCCGTCCAACAGGCTGGAGTCGTAGCGGAATCCGCGCTCGACCAGCAGCTGCGGCGTGTGCCAGTTCAGCTCCCACCACGGCGCCCGGTAGCCCACCGGGGTGACACCGGCCACCTGCTGCAGGGCCTCCAGGCCACGGTCGAGGTAGCGGGCCTCGGTCGCGGCGTCGATGCCCTGCATCGGCTCGTGCACGTAGCCGTGGTGGGCGATCTCGTGACCGGCTCCCGCGATGGCCCGCACCACCTCCGGGTAGCACTCCGCGGTGAACCCGGGCACGAAGAACGTCGCCTTGACCCCCTGCCGCTCCAGCATCGCCAGGAGCCGTGGCGTCGCCACGCGCGGGCCGTAGGACTGGTGGCTCATCAGCGACATCCGGTCCGCCGACCGGGCGTCGTGCGCCAGCATGCAGGACTCACCGTCCACGTCGAAGGTGAACGAGGCAGCGGCCCGGTAGCCCTCGGGCCAGGTGATCGGGTGCAGGGTGTCGGGGATGGCCGACGTGGTCATGCGTCCTCCAGGTCAGAAGTGAGTGGTCAGGGTGCGGCTGTCAGGCCTGGGCCGGCTCCTCGACGGCCTGGGGCAGGGCGGCCACGCCGGTGCGCCCGCGGTAGGAGCTGTGCACGCGCGGACCGAGGATCCAGTACAGGAGCGCGGAGGTCAGGCCACCGGCGAGCCAGGAGAGGTCGACCCCGCCCATCGCCGTCGCGATGGGGCCCTGGAACAGCGGGGTGACGCCGTACATGCACAGCCAGGTCGCGAAGATGCCGACGAAGAAGGCGACGTAGCCCGCCCAGTTCAGCGCCGGCAGGCGCCGGGTGCCCGGTGCGTCGAACAGGCGGTCCATCCTCGTGGGCTCACGACGCTCGAGGACGTAGTAGTGCACCAGCATGATGCCGCCCCAGGTGGCGACCCACGCGACGAGCGCGCCGAGCCACGTGTCGAGGACGGTCGCGAAGTTCTGCTGGTAGATGAAGAAGATGACGGCCAGCATCGCGAAGACGCCGGTCACCGTGCTGAGGGTGCGCCGGCTCGCCTTCACGTCGAGTGCCTGCGTGGCCACCGAGAACGTGTAGATGTTGAGGATGTTGGTCGCGATGGGCCCGTGGACGACGAGCAGGAGCACCGGAACGGCCAGGGCACCGTAGTTCTCCACGATCAGCTGGCCGGGGTCGACCGAGCCGTTCTTGGTGGCCAGGCTCGCGCCGAGCACCCCGAGCCACACGACCGGGATGAACTGGCCGAGCACCGACGCCAGGTACAAGCGCCTGCGCGGCATCTGCTTGCTCACGAACCGCGAGTAGTCGGCGGCGTAGGTGAACCAGGTGATGCCCCAGCCGATGCCGATGACGGTCATGACCGCCGTCATGGCGGCGATGCGCGGACCACCGGTCAGCACGTGGCCGTGCGGGCCGGCATACCCCCAGTTGATGTGCATGGTGAACCACGCGACGACGGACATCGCGACGAGCACCACGACCGTCGGCGGCACGGTCCAGCGCTCGAAGAGCGCGATCGCCCGGTAGCCGAGCCAGGAGATGATGACCTGGACGGTCATGATGACCGCGGCCACGGCGATCTTCCAGCCGTAGTTGTGCTGGGCCGGGTCGACCAGGCCGATCTTGCCGAAGAGGGCCATGACCAGGTCGAGGATGATCCAGGTGTTCACGGCGCACCACCCGATGGCGAGCACCGCCTGGATGGCCGCCGGGAGGTAGTTGCCCCGCCGGCCGAAGGCCGCCCGGGACAGGACCATGCCGGTGCAGCCGGTGCGCTGGCCCAGCAGCACGAAGAAACCGAAGGCCAGCATGCCGACGACGTTGCCCGCGACCAGCACCGTGATGGTGTCACGGAAGCCGAGGCCGAGGTTGATGCCGAGCGCGCCGAGCACCCAGTTGATGGGGGCGATGTTGGCTCCTGCCCAGATCCAGAACTGGCCGGAGACGCTGTGGCTCCGGACGTTCTCGGGGATGGGCTGAAGGGCTTGCTCGAGGTCATGGACCGATGTCGTGGACACCGATGTCGCGGGCTCGGCCGCGAGGGACTGGGACATCCGGCACCTCCGTGGTGGGTTTCCCCAAGGATCCGTGCCGTTCCGTGGCATGGACAAGGTACATTCCGACCGAGATATCCCCTTCGCCATTGGACACACCGTCATGCCCCTGACCGTCGACGCCGTGCTGCGCCATCCCTCCCTCCAGCGCGCCGACCCCATCGTCCGCTCTGCGGTCGGCAACGTCCGCGATGCGTCCGTGCGGTGGGTGCACTCGAGCGAGGTGCTCGACATCGCTCCACTGCTCCGCGGTGGGGAGTTCCTGCTCACGGGCGGGGTGACCCTCGCCTCCGCCAGCGGCGCCGAGCTGCGCCGCTACGTCACCGACCTCGCCGAGCGGGGGGTGGCGGCTCTGGCCGTGGAGACCGGCGGTGCCCTGCGCCAGCTGCCCAAGGAGCTGCTCGAGACGGCCGAAGCGGCCGGGCTGCCGGTGGTCGAGCTGCGCCGCGTCGTCCCCTTCGTGGAGGTCGCCCAGGAGATCAACAGCCGGCTCGTCAGTGAGTCCGTGGTCCACCTGCAGCAGGTCGACCAGCTCTCCCACCTGCTCTCCCAGCACCTGGCCTCCGGGGACGGTCTTGGCGAGCTGGTCCGCGAGCTAGCCACGACCGTGCGGGCCCCGGTGACCCTGACCGACCAGTCCGGTCGCCTGCTGGCGGCCGCGGCTCCCGACGGGACCACCCTCGACGAGGGTGCGGCGCTCGTGGCGGCCGTGAGCTGGACCGCCCTCGACGTCCCCGTGCGCGGTATCGTCGTCGCCTCGTTGCGGATCGGCGACGCCGCCGACGGCGAGATCGTCCGGCTCGCCGCCGCGCGGGCGGTGGACGCCCTGTCGTTGGCGCTCGTGCGGTACCGCCCCCCGAAGCCGTCGGAGATCGCCGCGAACGAGTTCCTGCGCCAGGCGCGGGACGGAGCCCCCGAGTGGCGGCTCGAGCGGCTCGCCCGCGCCGCCGGCCTGCGCGCCGACGCGCCGCTCGTCGGCATCGCCGCCCGTCCCCGGTCGACCTCCTACCGGGCGGGACAGCTCGACCAGGCGCTGCAGCAGCGGGGGCGCCGGGCCTTCTCCCTGGTGGTGGCCCAGGAGGTCTCGGCCCTCGTCCACCTTCCCGGGCGACGCGGTCGGGTCGAACGGACCGAGCTCGTCGCCGACCTGCGGGACAGCGGGATCGGCAGGGAGCTGACGATCGCCGTGGGTCCCCTCGGCCGGCGCGCGGTCGAGGCACCACGGCTCCTGACCCAGGCGCTGCTGACCCTCGACCTCGCCTCCGGGCAACGCCCCGCCGACCCGGTGCACGACTCCGAGGTCTGGGCCACCGAGCGGCTCGCCACCCAGCACCTCCCCGACGCGGCGCAGGCGGCGCTGGTCGACGAGCTCCTCGGCGACCTGCTGCAGTACGAGGCCGACCGCGGCGTGCCACTCCTGCAGACCCTGGACCGCTGGCTCGCCTCGGGCTGCAGCACCACGGGGACGAGCAGGGTGCTCATGCTGCGCCGGCAGTCCCTGCACCACCGCCTGCAGCGGATCTTCGAGCTGCTCGGGGGCGACCCGCGCGAGTCCGGTCGCCTCGCCGGCCTGCAGTTGGCCGTACGGTTGGCGGTGTCCCAGCGGGAGGCGAGGGACCAGAACGCGCGGTATGACGGCTCGTCGCACCAGAGCCGACCCGGCGCAGCGCAGGCACGAGGAAGAGGGCATCGGTGAGTCAGACATCAGGCGACTCCAAGGCGTCGGCGTCCGTCCTGCTCAACGGCCTCCGGGTCCTCGAGGCGTTCTCCCAGCTGCAGCCGGTGCTCGGGGTGACCGAGATCGCCCGGGAGGTCGGGCTGCACAAGAGCAGCGTCTCGCGCATCCTGAGCACCCTGGAGCAGGCGGGCTACGTCGAACGGGACGAGGAGAGCGGCCGCTTCCGGCTGGGGTTGGGCCTGCTCGCCCTCGCCGGGCCGCTGCTGGCCGACCTCGACGTCCGCCGGGTCGCGCACTCCGCCCTGGAGCGGCTCACCCGGCGCACCACGGAGACCTCGGCGCTGATGGTGTGGAACGCCCCGGACTCCATCGTCGTCGAGCAGGTGCCCAGCCCGCGACAGGTCAAGCACACCGCGGCGATCGGCAGCCGCTACGCCACGGCGGAGAGCGCCTCCGTCCAGGTCTTCGTCGCGGAGCTCTCCCCGGGCGAGGTGGAGCGGCTGCTGGACGGCCAGCTGCGCGACGCCCCCCGGGACAGCCCCTCGCGGCAGGAGTATGTCGCCCAGCTCAAGCAGGTGCGGACCCAGGGGTATGCCGTGAACGACGGCCGGACGTCCGCCGAGGAGGTCGGGGTGGCCGCGCCGGTGCGCGACCACCGTGGAGACGTGGTCGCCGCCGTGCTGCTGTCGGCGCCCCGGTTCCGGGTCACCCGCGACATCCTGTCCGAGCTCACCCGTGACGTGAGTGAGGCTGCCGCCGAGATCTCGGCCCGCCTCGGCCACCCCACCGACGCGCCCGCCTGACGTGACCGGCGGCGAGGCCACCGACCTCCCCGGTCAGGTGTCCGACGGCACGGTCGCGCGGCTGGCGACGCTGGCCCGGGCCCGGCCCCCCTCCTGCGGCGCGACGGTGGTCGTCGCGGTGGACGGCCCCAGCGGTTCGGGCAAGACCACTCTGGGTCGACAGCTCGCCGAGGCGCTCGGCGCGGTGCTGGTGCACATGGACGACCTCTACCAGGGCTGGGACGGGCTCGCCGACTCCCCCGGCCAACTGGAGCAGCACCTGCTCGCGCCGAGGGCGCGAGGCGAGCGCGCGGCATACCGCTCGTTCGACTGGCGGGCCAACCGACCCGACGGCTGGCACGAGGTGCCACCGTCCCGGTTCCTCGTGCTCGAGGGCGCCGGATCGAGTGCGGAGCCGGCGGCCGCCCACCTGGCGCTCGTCATCTGGGTGCAGGCGGCGACCACGGTGCGCAGGGCCCGGGCGCTGGACCGCGACGGGGAGACCTACCGGCCCCACTGGGACCGCTGGGCCGCACAGGAAGCAGCACTGTTCCCCCGCGACCGGACCCGCGACCGCGCGGACGTGGTCATCGACACCTCCGAGACACCCGAGCAGGTCGAGTGGCACCACCCCGGCGCCCGACCATCATGAACACATGACCTCGCACGGTCCGTCGCACGGTCACTGGCGCGAGCTGGGGACCGACCTCGGACCCCGGGCAGCGCAACGCTCGCGACGGTCGCTGCGGGAGCGGCTGGAGCGGGTGCGGCACCGGTGGTTCTTCATCCTGCAGTGTGCCGTCGCGGCGGCCGCCGCCTGGTGGGTGGCACGCCACCTGTTGGGGCACCCGCGACCGTTCTTCGCCCCCATCGCGGCCATCGTCTGCCTCGGGTTCTCCTTCGGCCAGCGGCTGCGCCGGGTCGTCGAGCTGATGGTGGGGGTGGCCGTGGGGGTGCTGGTCGGGGACCTGGTCGTGCACGTCGTCGGCACCGGCGTGTGGCAGATCGTCGTGGTGACCATGGCGGCGATGGTGGTCGGGGCGCTGCTGGGCGCCGGG
>NZ_DASSTI010000157.1:0-30609 GCF_035708005.1 Segeticoccus sp.
GATGAGAACTATGCCGGGGTGCAGCGGGTGCTGGAGGGGGATGAGTCGGGGTTGAAGGTGTTGCCGTCCTCGCCGGGGTCGTTGGCGTTCTTCCGGGGTGAGCACGCGTTGCACTGGGTGACCCCGATCGAGGGGAGTACCCCGCGGATCAACTCGGTGCTGACCTACGGTGAGCGTCCGGACATGAAGCTGAACGACCTGACCTCCGAGCTGTTCTACGGACGCACCTCGAACTGAGGACGAGCTGAAGGCCGGCGGGCCGTGACGTCGGCGCCGGCCGACCCAACTCCTCATCACTGACGACCTCGTCTGTGGCGTTTCCCCCTCTTCGGCGGGAGCGAAACGCCACCGACGAGGTCGTCAGTGCGTGGGGGGCAGGCTGGGTAGCGTGCTCCTCATCGACCAACCCTCGGGAGGACCCATGAAGCTCGGCCCCTCACTGCACCGCGTCGGCAACGACATCGTCGCCGCCTACCTCGTCGACACCCCCGACGGCGTCACCGTGATCGACGCCGGGCTGGCTGGTCAGTGGGGCGAGTTCACGGCCGAGCTGGAGGCGATGGGCCGCACGCTGCAGGACGTCCGCGGCGTCGTGCTGACCCACGGGGACAGTGACCACATCGGATTCGCCGAGCGGCTGCGGCGCGACCACGGTGTGCCGGTCTTCGTCCACGAGGCCGACGCGGCCCGCGCCCGCGGCGAGGTCAAGACCAAGCCGTCCTGGGGACACGTGAAGCCGGGTGCCACCGCCCAGTTCCTCTGGTATGCCGTCCGCAAGCAGGGCTGGCGTGTCACCCCGGTCGCCGAGGTGACCATCGTCCGCGACGGCGAGGTGCTCGACCTGCCCGGGTCGCCCCGCGTCATCGGTATGCCGGGCCACTCACCGGGCAGCATCGCCCTGCACGTGCCCGTGGTCGACGCGGTGTTCGTCGGCGATGCCCTGACCACCCGGCACGTGCTGACCGGGCGTCCCGGTCCGCAGCCTGCGCCGTTCACCGACGACCCGGCCCAGGCGCTCGCCTCGCTCGACCGGCTCCAGGGGGTCACTGCCACGTGGGTGCTGCCCGGACACGGCACGCCGTGGAACCGGGGCGTGGACGAGGCCGTGCAGGAGGTCCACCGAGCGGCCACCGCGTGAGATCCGAGATCCTCACCTTGCGGTTCTCCGGAGTGGCCGGGGAGCCGGGGCGCGACACCACGAGAGGACGGGCATGAAGGTCTACCTGTCGGTCGACTTCGAGGGAGTGGCCGGGATCGTCGACTGGGACCAGTGCATCCCCGGAACGCCGCGGTATGCCGAGGGCTGTCGCCTCGCGCTCGGGGAGACGAACGCGGCGATCGAGGGCGCGCTGTCCGCCGGGGCGGACGAGGTGGTCGTCAACGACGCCCACGGGGGCATGCACAACCTGGACCCGGAGGCACTCGCGGGCGGGGCGGCATACCTTTCGGGGCGGCACAAGCCGCTCTACATGATGCAGGGGCTGGACGAGAGCTTCGACGTCGTCTTCTTCGTCGGCTACCACGGCTCGATCTCCGGGCCGGCGTCCACGCTGTCGCACACCTACAACCCCGAGGTGTTCAGCGCCGTGCGGCTGGGCGGGCAGCTGGTGGGGGAGAGCGGCCTCAACGCGCTGGTCGCCCAGCACTACGGGGTGCCGATCGGGTTGGTCACCGGTGACGACGTCACCCAGGAGGAGACCCGGCCGTTCGCGCCGGACGCCGTGCAGGTCGTGACCAAGGAGTCGGCCACCCGGTTCAGCGCGACCAGCCTGCACCCGGCCCGGTCCCGGGAGCTGATCCATGACGCGGCCCGACGTGCCGTCGAGAAGGCTGCAGACGCGGCGTTGCGACCACCGGGGATCGACCAACCGGTCCGGATCGACCTGGAGGTCCAGACCGCCGACATGGCGGAGGTGGGCAGCTGGGTCAAGGGCGCCGAGCGGGTCGCCACGCGGGTGATCCGCATCCAGAGTGGTGACCTGCTGGAGGCGTTCCAGTCGTTCGTCGCCGTGAACTACCTGACGCGACAGGCCGGAGGCCGCTGATGCAGATCCTGACCGTGCCGCCCCGAGTCGAACCGTCTCGCGGCCGCGGTGACGTCGCCGCTGGCGGGCCGGCGCTCGCCGTCCACGGTGGGGCCGGAGCCCGGAGGACCGAGCTGAGCCTGGAGCAGTCCGGCGACTACGAGTCGGGGCTGCGCGCGGCGCTCGACGCCGGTGCGGCGGTGCTGCAGGAGGGCGGCAGCGCGCTCGACGCCGTCTGTGCCGCCGTGGCGCAGCTGGAGGACGACCCGCTGTTCAACGCCGGGCGGGGCGCGTCGCTCACCGCGGCCGGGACGGCCGAGCTCGACGCGTCCGTGATGACCGGCGAGGGACGAGCCGGGGCCGTCGCGGTCAGCCGGCACGCGCGCAACCCGGTGTTCGCGGCCCGGGCGGTGCTCGAGCGCACCGAGCACGTCCTGATCGTCAGTCCCGGTGAGGAGGTGGTGCGGGGCTGGGGCCTCGCCACCGTCGAGCCGGGCTACTTCGTCACCGACCAGCGGCGGCGCCAGCTCGAGGACGTGCTCGCCCGGCGGCAGGTGGCCTCGCGCAGCGGCACGGTCGGAGCCGTGGCGCTCGACCGCGACGGCCGGCTGGCCGCGGCCACGTCCACCGGCGGCATGGTCGGCCAGGACGTCGGCCGGGTCGGGGACAGCCCGATCATCGGCGCAGGGACGTTCGCCCGGGCCCGGACGGTCGCCCTGTCGTGCACCGGCGACGGGGAGGCCTACGTCGAGGGCGCGGTGGCGCACGAGATCGACGCGAGGCTCCGGCATACCGGTTGTTCCCTGGAGGAGGCGCTGGCCGGCACCTACGCCGACGAGCTCGACCGGCGGGCCGCGACCGGCGGCACCATCGGCGTCACCGGGGACGGGGAGCTGGTGCTCGGCTACAACAGCGAGGGGATGTTCCGCGGCTACTGGGACGGGCAGGAGAGCCGGGTCTTCACCTGAACCGCGCTTCCCGTGTCGGTTTGTCACAGTACAGAAGCGCGGGTTGCGGATTTGTGAAGTCCCTTGCCGTTCCCATGACGCGGTCCTAGCGTGTCCGCATCGATCATGTGATCCACTGCACATGACAACCGGCTGCGGGGCAGGTGACGGCAATGACCGACCTCACGGAGACACGCTCGGTAGAGCTGCCCGACGGGCGCGTGGACACCCATCTGGGCGATGACCTCGCGCTGAGTGAGTACAACAACCCCGACCTCGCCCCGGTGGCGCCGAAGCAGCGCACCTGGTCGACGTACAGCTACGCCGCGCTGTGGATCGGGATGTCGCACAACCTGGCGACCTGGGCCTTGGCGGCCGGCCTCATCGCCGTCGGCATGAGCTGGGTGCAGGCGGTCATCGTCATTGCGGTCGCCAACGTGGTCGTGCTCATCCCCATGCTGCTCAACGCGCACGCGGGCACCAAGTACGGCATCCCGTTCCCCGTCTTCCTGCGCTCGATCTACGGCGTGCGCGGCGCCAACTTCGGCGCGCTGCTGCGCGCGTTCATCGCCTGCGGGTGGTTCGGCATCCAGACCTGGCTGGGCGGTTCGGGCGTCACCGTGGTGCTCGGCAAGATCTTCGGCGACTGGTGGGCCAACGCGAGCGAGGTCGCCGGCGAGCCGTGGACGATGTGGGTGTCGTTCGCGATCTTCTGGATCCTGCAGATGCTGCTGATCTGGAAGGGCATGGACACCATCCGGAGGTTCGAGAACTGGGCCGGCCCCGCGGTCCTCGTCGTCGCCGTGGTCATGCTCGTCTGGATGGGCTACAAGGTCGGCGGGCTCGGCCCGCTCGTGGACCAGCCGTCCAAGCTCGGCTGGGGTGCCGACTTCTGGAAGGTCTTCTTCCCGAGCCTGATGGGGATGATCGCCTTCTGGGCGACCATGTCGCTGTCCATCCCGGACTTCACCCGCTTCAGCAAGTCGCAGAAGGGGCAGATGGTCGGCCAAGGCCTCGGCCTGCCGACCACGATGACCTTCTTCTCCATCCTCGCCGTGCTGATCACCTCGGGTGGCATCGCCCTCTACGGCCAGGCGATCTGGGACCCGAACCAGCTGATCGGCAAGTTCGACAACACGATCGTCGTGCTCTTCGGTGTGATCACGGTCGTCGTTGCCACGCTGGCGGTGAACGTCGCAGCCAACGTCGTCTCGCCGTCATACGACTTCTCCAACGTGTTCCCACGCTTCATCACCCGGCGCACCGGCGGCATCATTACCGGCATCCTCGGCATCGCGATCATGCCGTGGCGGCTGCTGGAGAGCGCCGACACCTACATCTTCGTCTGGCTGGACTTCTACGGCGGGCTGTTCGGCGCCATCGCCGGCGTGATGATCGCCGACTACTGGATCATCAAGCGGCGCCAGATTGACGTGCCGGAGTGCTACCGCCGCGGTGGGCGCTACTGGTTCACCGGTGGCTGGAACCTCAACGCCGTGGCCGCGACGGTGGTCGGGATGATCATCGGTGTCGGTGGTGCGAACTCGCCGCTGGACGCCAAGGGTGTCAAGACGGGGCCGTTCCCGGCCGACGGCTTCATCCCGTTCCTCAAGGTGTTCTGGAACTACAACTGGATCGCCGGGTTCGTCGTCGCCCTGGGGCTCTACCTCGTGCTCTGCAAGCTGGTGCCCAGCCGCACCGGCGAGGTGGTCGACAACCGGCAGGCTGTCACCCCTCCCGCCGACCGCGGACCCGAGCCCGGACTCGCCCAGCGGTCCTCGTGAGCCGGGACGGCGCGATCCTCGGCGGCACAACGACTTCCAACTCGACGACAACAGGAGGCAGATCACATGTCAGTGGTACGAGCGGCGCTGGTGCAGGCGGCGTGGACCGGGGACAAGGAGTCCATGATCCAGGCGCACGAGCAGTACGCGCGTGACGCCAAGGAGCAGGGCGCCCAGGTGATCTGCTTCCAGGAGCTGTTCTACGGGCCGTACTTCTGCCAGGTGCAGGACGCCAAGTTCTATGAGTATGCCGAGTCGGTGCCCGGCCCTGTCGTCGAACGTTTCCAGGCGCTCGCCAAGGAGCTGTCGCTGGTGATGGTCCTGCCGGTCTACGAGCAGGAGCAGCCCGGGTTCCTGTACAACACGGCCGCGGTCGTCGACGCCGACGGCAGCTACCTGGGCAAGTTCCGCAAGCAGCACATCCCGAACCTGCCGGGGTTCTGGGAGAAGTTCTACTTCCGGCCCGGCAACGGCGGATACCCGGTGTTCGACACCGCCGTCGGCAAGGTCGGCGTGTACATCTGCTACGACCGGCACTTCCCGGAGGGCTGGCGGGCCCTGGGCCTCAACGGCGCCCAGATCGTGTTCAACCCCTCGGCGACCTCGCGGAGCCTGTCGCAGTACCTCTGGGAGATCGAGCAGCCGGCTGCGGCGGTGGCCAACGAGTACTACGTCGGCGCGATCAACCGGGTCGGCGTGGAGGACCTCGGCGAGAACGACTTCTACGGCGAGACCTACTTCGTCGACCCGCGCGGGCAGTACGTCGGGGCGAAGGCGGACTCCTACAAGCCCGAGCTGGTGGTGCGGGACCTCGACATGGACCTGCTGCAGGAGGTCCGCAACCGCTGGGCGTTCTACCGCGACCGCCGGCCCGACGCCTACGACGACCTGGTCCGTCCCTGAGGAAAGTCCCGAGATCAGCAGGGAAGTCCCGAGATCGGCGAAGGTCCGAGGTTCGTAGCGAGCAGGAGGTTTCATGAGCACCACCCTCATCCGTGGCGGCACCGTGGTGAGCACGACGGGCCGGGTCGAGGCCGACGTCCTCGTCGACGGGGAGCGCATCGTCGCGCTCCTCGCGCCGGGGGACACGTCGCTGGCGGCCGACCTGCCGTCGAGCGTCGACAAGGTCATCGACGCGACCGGCAAGTACGTCATCCCCGGGGGCGTGGACGGGCACACGCACATGGAGATGCCGTTCGGCGGGACACAGGCGTGCGACACGTTCGAGACCGGCACCCGCGCCGCCGCCTGGGGCGGGACGACGACCATCGTCGACTTCGTGGTGCAGAAGACGGGGGAGCGGGTGCAGGACCGGCTGGCCGCCTGGCACCAGAAGGCCGACGGCAACTGTGCCATCGACTACGGCTTCCACCAGATCCTCGGGGGCGTCGACGAGGACGCGCTCAAGGCGATGGACGAGCTGGTCGGTGAGGGCATCACCAGCTTCAAGCTGTTCATGGCCTACCCCGGGGTCTTCTACTCCGACGACGGGCAGATCCTGCGCGCGATGCAGAAGGCGGCCGACAACGGCTCGCTGATCATGATGCACGCCGAGAACGGCACGGCGATCGACGTGCTCGTCGCCCAGGCGCTCGCCCGCGGCGAGACCAAGCCGATCGACCACGGCCGGACCCGGCCGTGGGAGACCGAGGAGGAGGCCACGCACCGGGCGATCATGCTCTCCCGCATCGCGGGCGCCCCGCTCTACATCGTGCACATGTCCGCCAAGCAGGCGGTGGCGACGCTGGCCGCGGCCCGCGGTGAGGGGCTGAACGTCTTCGGCGAGACCTGCCCGCAGTACCTCTACCTCTCCCTCGAGGAGCAGCTCGGGGCACCGGGCTTCGAGGGAGCCAAGTGGGTGTGCTCGACACCGCTGCGCTCGCGCGCCGAGGGGCACCAGGACGAGATCTGGCGCCACCTGCGCACCGGTGACCTGTCCGTGGTCAGCACCGACCACTGCCCGTTCTGCTTCAAGGAGCAGAAGGAGCTCGGCATCGGCGACTTCTCCAAGATCCCCAACGGGATCGGCAGCGTCGAGCACCGCCTCGACCTGCTCTACCAGGGGGTCGTCGACGGCCGGATCACCCTCGAGAAGTGGGTCGAGCTGTGCTCCACCACGCCGGCGCGGATGTTCGGTCTCTACGGCCGCAAGGGCGTCATCGCGCCGGGCGCCGACGCCGACGTCGTGGTCTACGACCCGAACGGGCACACCAGCATCGGCTATGAGAAGACGCACCACATGGCGATGGACCACTCCGCGTGGGAGGGCTTCGAGATCGACGGCCACGTCGACACGGTGCTGTCCCGCGGTGAGGTGCTCATCGACGGTGGCGAGTACCACGGCCGGGCCGGGCACGGGCAGTTCCTCAAGCGTGGCCTGTCGCAGATGCTCACCTGAGGCGGTTCGCCCCGGCATCGAGGAACGAGACGGAAGTGGAGGCGCAGTAGTGGAATTCGGTGTGGTGCTCCAGTGCAACCCGCCCGCGGCTCGAGTGGTCGAGCTGTGCCGGCAGGCCGAGCTCTACGGCTTCACCCACGCGTGGACGTTCGACTCCCACCTGCTGTGGGAGGAGCCGTACGTCATCTACAGCGCGATCCTGGCCGCCACCCACCGGCTGACGGTGGGCCCGATGGTCACCAACCCCGTGACCCGGGACGTGACCGTGACGGCGTCGACCTACGCCACCCTCAACGAGATGTACGGCAACCGCACGGTCTGCGGGATCGGCCGCGGGGACTCCGCCGTCCGGGTCACCAACGGGCGACCGGCCACGGTCGGGGAGCTGCGCGACGCCATACCGGTCATCCGCGGGCTCGCGGGCGGTGCGGAGGTGGAGTATGGCGGCACGCACCTGCGGCTGTCGTGGAACCCGGCGTCGCGCACGCCGGTATGGGTCGCCGCCTACGGCCCCAAGATGCTGGCGGTGGCCGGTGAGCTGGGCGACGGCTACATCCTGCAGCTCGCCGACCCGACCATCGTGCAGTGGAGCGTCGAGGCGGTGCGCAAGGCCGCCGCGGACGCCGGACGGGACCCCTCGGAGCTGAAGATCTGTGTCGCGGCACCCGCCTACGTGACCGACGGCAGCGCCGCGCAGCAGGCCCACGCCTACGAGCAGTGTCGGTGGTTCGGCGGGATGGTCGGCAACCACGTGGCGGACATCGTGGCGCGGTACGGCACCGACGGGGTCTCGGTGCCGCATGAGCTGACCGACTACATCGCCGGGCGGCAGGGGTACGACTACAACGAGCACGGACGGGCGGGCAACACGCACACCACGTTCGTGCCGGACGAGATCGTCGACCGGTTCTGCCTGGTCGGCACGGTCGAGCAGCACGTGACGAAGCTGCAGCAGCTCAAGGAGATCGGCGTCGACCAGTTCGCCATCTACCTGCAGCACGACGCGCAGGACGAGGTGCTGCGGGCCTACGGGCAGAAGGTGATGCCGGCCATGGCCGAGCGGGCGCTGACCCGCACCTGATCCGGCGCGTCAGGCCCCCTCGCCCACGTAGCGGGGCTCGACCGGCGCGCCATCGTGTGACGCCGGCGCCGCCCGCAGTGCCACCGCCACGACACCGGCAGCGATCATCACGACCCCGACGAGCCACAAGCCGGCCTTCTCGCTGCCGGTCAGGTCGGTCAACCAACCGGTGATGTACGGGCCGAGGAAGCCCGCCGTGTTGCCGATGGAGTTGATCAGCGCGATGCCCGCGGCCGCGGCGGCGCCGGAGAGGAACACGGTCGGCAGCGGCCAGAAGGTCGGCAGCGCCGCCATGATCCCCATGGTGCAGATCGTCACCGCGACCATTGCGGTGAACGGCGAGTTCAGGTAGAGCGCGATCGGGATGGCGATGCCGCCGACGATGGCCGGAGCCGCCACGTGCCAGACCCGCTCGCCGGTCCGGTCGCCGTGCCGCGACCACAGCACCATGGCGACGGCCCCGAAGGCGAACGGGATCGCCACGATGAGGCCCTGCTGGATGACGGAGAACTCCGTCCCGTAGGTGTCCTGGAACCCGGCGACGATGGTCGGCAGGAAGAAGCCCACGGCATACAGGCCGTAGACGATCCCGAAGTAGACGAAGGCGAGGGCCCACACGCGTCCGCGGGTGAGCGACTCGCGGACCGAGACGTGGTGGCGCTGGGCCGTGGCCTCGTGCTCGGCGTCCATCTGGGCCTGCAGCCAGCTGCGCTCCTCCGGGGAGAGCCACTTCGCGTCGCGGGGACGGTCGGTGAGGAAGAACCAGCACACGACACCGATGAGGATCGCGGGCAGCCCCTCGACGAGGAACATGAATCGCCACCCCTCGAGCCCGAAGAGGAGGTGGTGACCGGAGGTGATCAGCCAGGCCGACAGCGGCGAGCCGATCATCGAGGAGAGTGGAACGGCGACCATGAAGAGGCCGACCGCCTTGGCGCGCATCTCCTGGGGGAACCAGAAGGTCAGGTAGAGGATGATGCCGGGGAAGAAGCCCGCCTCGGCGATGCCGAGCAGGAAGCGCAGGCCGTACATGGTGCCGGCGTTGGGCACGAACGCCATGGCGGCGGCGACGATGCCCCAGCTCACCATGATGCGGGCGATCCACCGGCGGGCGCCGAACCGGTGCAGGGCCAGGTTGCTCGGCACCTCAAGGATCAGGTAGCCGATGAAGAACAGCCCCGAGGCCAGGCCGAAGGCCGCCTTGTCGAAGCCGAGCGCGTCGTTCATGCCGTGCGGCGCGGCGAAGCTGATGTTGGTCCGGTCGAGGTAGTTGATGAAGTACAGCAGGCCCAGGAACGGCGACAGGCGCCAGGCGACCTTGCGCATGACCTGTCGGCGCAGGTCGTCGTCGGCTCCCGTCGGGCGGGCAGCGGCGTGGGACACGGCTCTCTCCAGACGGCGCGGGTCGCGCGCCCGCAGCCGGCACTGTCCTATCGGCCCTCGTCCGTCCGTGTCCATGACCGGGTCGGCGAGTCTCGGCATCAGGGATAGGGGATTTCCCCAAACCGCGGTGCTGCGGGTGTCGGCCGTGCCAGCATGGGTCCGAGAAGTGCCCGGGCTCGACGACTGTGCAATCACCAGTTGTCCGGCGAACTCTCGCCGAGCCGCCAGTGCTCCCTGAGCGTGCGGCTCAGGGAGGTTCGTGCACCGTCGGTGCGCGTAACCGCCACAGAGAAAGAAGGCGATCCCATGGCCTCACGTGGGAAATCGTTGGTCGTGGGCGCGGTAGCTGCCTCGACCGCCCTCATCGGCATCTCGGCAGGAACCGCCCAAGCTGCACCCGCCAGCGGCTGCACCCCGAACGTGGGGAACTCCGGGCTGAGCGCCGCGGTCGTGGCGCACGCCGGCCAGCGCATCGTCCACCGCAGCATCGACGCGACCGGGTGCGACATCGGCATCTATGTCGGGCACGGCGCCTCGGACGTGCTGATCCGTTCGGTCTGGGTGCATGGTGCCAACTTCCAGGGAATCTTCGCCGAGAAGACGTGGAATCTGACCGTCGAGCACTCCTTGGTCAACAACAACGGTTTCCACACGATCGACCCGTCGGCGCCACCTCTGCCGGGCAGCGGTGTGCACTCGTTCGTCGGCCAGGCGTTCGCCATCAGCGTCTTCGGCGTCCAGCACGCCATGGTCAGCGACAACGTCGTCTTCCACAACGGCCGCGGCGGAATCGGCATCATGGACAACGGCCCGAACGACCCGGGCATCATGATGGACAAGCAGAACCCGTCGGCGCCGGTGATCGGCTCCTCCTACGTCCGGGTCACCGGCAACCGGACCTGGGCGAACTACAACGGGTGCGGGCTCGTCGCCGCCACACAGAACCTGGGCGGCAACCTGTCCCACCTGACACTGTCCGGCAACCGGATCGCCGGCACCGGGATGTCCTCCACCAACGGTCCTGACATCGGCGGGATCGTGGTGGCCGCGGACCTGCCGAACTCGTGGGTCCGTGACGTGAGTGTCCACGGCAACCGGGTCACCAACTCCGCCGAGGGCGGGGTGATCCTGAACGCCGAGGCGCCCAACTCGTGGACCAAGGACGTCTGGATCACCGGCAACCGGGTCTCGGGCAACAACTGGGCCCACCTGGAGGCGCCGAACACCGCGGGCGTCCTCGTCTTCGCAGGGCCCGGTGCCCCCGGCATGAAGGCCGCGGCCAACCGGCACACGGTCATCGCGCGGAACACGATCACCAAGCAGTTCTACGGGATCTGGTCGATGGGCCACTACCGGCCGACGATCTACGGCAACCACATCAGCGTCACCAAGGGCGGTGACCCGATCTTCTTCGGGTGAGGCCCAGGAGGCAGCCGTCGCATCGAGGCACTGGCTGCTGACTCGGGGGCGGTGCTTCCGGGCGGCAGGCGACCCGCGGTGACACGCGTCATCGGGGAACCTGCGTCCGGAAGCCCGCCCTCGTTCCTGCGGTCAGCAGGTCCTCGTGCTCGGGACGACGCCGGCCGGCAGCTCGGTCACCGCCGCCAGGCGATGGGCAACCGCTTGACGCCACGCTGGAAGTTCGAGCGCAGCCACGCCGGCTCACCTGCGGCCTCGATCCACGACGTCCGCGTGAGCAGCTCGGTGAACATCACCCGCACCTGCACGCGGGCGAGGTGCGCGCCGAGGCAGAAGTGCGGCCCGTGTCCGAAGGCGAGGTGCGCCCGCGCGCCTTCTCGCCGCACGTCGAAGGTGTCCGGCGAGGCGAACAGCGCCGGGTCCCGGTTCGCCGAGGCGAAGGAGACGACCACCTTGTCCCCGCGCGCCATCGGCACCCCGGCCACCGTGACGTCGCGGGTGGCGGTCCGTCGGAAGGTCATCACGGGGGTCCACCACCGCAGCATCTCCTCCACGGCCGGCCCGATGAGCGAGGGGTCCTGGCGCAGCGCCTGCTGCGTGTCCGGGTGCCACAGCAGCGACTGCATCCCGCCCGGGATCCCGTTGCGCAGGGTCTCGTTGCCCGCGACGGCGAACAGCCAGAAGAGGTTCTCGAACTCCTCGACCGTCACCGATCCACCCGAGTCGTCCCGCTGGGCCATCAGCATCGACATCACGTCGTCGCCGGGGTCGGCGCGCTTCAGCTCGCCGAGCGCATGGGCATACGTGTAGAGGTCGAGCATTCCCTCGCGCGACCGCGGGTCCGGCATCAACCCGTCCGGCCCGGGGGAGGGCCGCAGGGCCAACGCCTCCCGCGCCATGTCCGTCCCGCTGGCGGGGTCGAAGCTCGCCGAGGTCGCGTAGTCCGGGTCCTGCCAGCCGATCACCCGGTTCGACCAGTCAAACAGCAGCCACCGGTCCTGCGCCGGAACGCCGAGCACGTCCGCCAGCGTCAGCAGCGGCAGGTCGGCGGCCACGTCCTTGGCGAAGTCGCAGGTCCCCGACGCCGCGTCGCCGAGCATCCGGTCGACGATGCCGGTGACGTGCGTCCGCACCTGCTCCTCGAGCCTGGCCACCGCCCGCGGCGTGAACGACTTCGCGAGCATCCGCCGCAGCCGGGAGTGCTCCGGCGGATCCATGTTGAGCATCATCCGCCGCACGAACGCGAGGTCCGGCTCGCTCCCGGGATCCCGGATCTGGGTACCGCCGAGCCAGGAGGAGAACGTCGCGGCATCCTTCACCACCCGTTCAACGTCCTCGTGCCTCAGCACCAGCCAGTAGCCGCTCCCCTCCGGCCACCCGGGCAGCGCCGGCTCGGCGACCGGGACGACACCGTGACGGGCGCGCAGACGGGCGAGCTCGGCATACGGCACCCCACGCTGGTAGGTGCCCGGGTCGTGCGCGAGGCGCGTCGCCTCCCGGTCCTCCTCGTCCAACCGCGCGTATGCCGACTCGATCGTTGCGCTGCCCAGTTGCGTCATTCGGTGAGGAACCGCTCGATCGAGGTGACCAGGGCGATCGGCGTCTCGAACATCGCGTAGTGGCCGGCGTTCGGCATGACCTCGAGCCGGGCGTGGGGGTAGGTCTGCATCCAGGTGGCGGTGGCGGTGGCCTCGCCGAGCGCCGGGTCGTGCTGCCCGACGATGCTCAGCGCGGGCACCGGGTTGCCCTTGACCTCGTCCGCGAACCCGCCCGCCGACCAGGACCGGAAGTAGTCCGCGAAGGCCTCGCGCGTGGAACGCTCGACCGAGTGCTGCACGATCGAGTCGACCCAGCGCGTGCAGAGCCGGTTGCCGGTGGTCAGGTCGACGATGGCGAAGCGGTTCTCGTCCTGCTGCGCGGCGCCGCTGAACAGGGCCTCGCCCTGCTCGTCGAGCGGCACGCCCTCCGCGGGCACGGAGCTGATGCCGATGAGCCGGCGCACCCGTTCGGGAGCCACCGCGAGCACCCGCTGGGCAGCGCTGCCGCCCATGGAGTGCCCGATCAGCGAGAACCGCTCGACGCCGAGCTCGTCGGCGAGGGCGAGCACGTCGCGGGCGACCTCCTCCATCGTGTGCTCACCGTCGACGTCCCGACGCTCGCCGTAGCCGCGGTAGTCGACGAAGACGTAGCGGAACCCCTCACCGTCCAGCGCGCGGCAGAAGTCCTCACCCCAGCCTGTGGAGGAGCCGTACCAGCCGTGCAGGCAGAAGACGGTGTGCGGACCGGAGCCGATGGTGCGGTGCGGCGTGCTCATGATCGGAGGCTACCCGGCCACGCGGCTCGCGTGGCCTGTCGGACGAGCCCGGGCGGTGGCATCATCGCCGACATGGTCAGGAACGACGACACGATCGCCTACCCGGGACCCGCCTCGCGTGCCAAGCGCGCGCTGCAGGAGTCGACCAGCCCCCATGTCATCGTCCTCTTCGGGGCCACCGGCGACCTGGCGCGCCGCAAGCTGTTGCCGGGGCTCGCCAAGCTCGTCGTCAACGAGCTCGCCCCGGAGATGCAGATCGTAGGCTCGTCCTTGGACGAGCACGACGACGAGTCGTTCCGCGCGTTCGCGAAGGCTTCCGTGGAGCAGTTCGCGCCGGGCGCCATGACGGGCGACGAGTGGGAGGAGTTCGCCAAGCGACTCCACTACGTCAGCAGCGGTGCCGGGCCGGACGCGCTCGCGGCGAGCGTGGCCGAGGCCGAGGAGCGCCTGGGGCCGGAGTCGCGGCGGCTGCACTACCTGAGCGTTCCGCCGAATGCGGCCCTCAAGGTCATCCAGATGCTGGCAGCCGCCCACCTGGTGGCCCGGTCGCGGGTCGTGATGGAGAAGCCCTTCGGGACCGACCTCGACAGCGCCGTGGAGCTGAATGCGCAGATCCACGAGACGTTCTCCGAGGAGCAGATCTTCCGCATCGACCACTTCCTCGGCAAGGAGGCGGTGCAGAACATCCTCGCCTTCCGGTTCGCCAACGGGCTGTTCGAGCCCATCTGGAACCGGAACTTCATCGACCACGTGCAGATCGACATCCCCGAGACGCTGGGCCTGGACGACCGCGTGGAGTTCTACGAGGCCACCGGTGCCTACAAGGACATGGTCGTGACGCACCTGCTGCAGGTGCTCGCCTTCGTGGCGATCGAGCCGCCGACGGCGCTGGAGCCGCGGGCCATCATCGACGAGAAGAAGAAGGTCTTCCGGTCGCTGCTGCCCATCGACCCGGCGCACGTCGTGCGCGGGCAGTATGCCGGCTACCGCGATGAGCCGGGGGTGGCGCCGGACTCGGACACCGAGACCTTCATCGCCCTGAAGGTGGGCGTCGACAACTGGCGCTGGGCAGGGGTGCCGTTCTACCTGCGGACCGGCAAGCGGATGGCGGAGGGGCTGCGGGTGGTCTCGATCGCCTTCAAGGAGGCGCCGCGCTCGATGTTCCCGGCCGGCTCGGGCGTGGGCAGTCAGGGTCCCGACCACCTCACCTTCGACCTGGCGGACGCCTCGAAGCTGTCGCTGTCGTTCTACGGCAAGCGGCCCGGCCCCGGCATGCGGATGGAGAAGCTGTCGATGCAGTTCGCCACCGACGAGCTGGCCGAGGCGGAGGACGTGCTCGAGGCCTACGAGCGGCTGATCCTCGACGCGATGCGCGGCGACCGCACGCTGTTCACGAGTGCCGAGGGCATCGAGAGCCTCTGGGAGCGCTCGATGCCGCTGTTGGAGAACCCGCCCGAGGTGAAGCTGTACCAGCCGGGCACGTGGGGACCCAACGCGATCCACCAGCTCATCGCGCCCAACGCCTGGCGGCTGCCCTTCGAGCGTCCCTGGCGCTAGGCGCTGCGGTCCGCGCGCTCCCCGGGCACGTCCGGCTCGCCGGACCGCAGTCGCTCGACCGCGGCCAACGCCGCGCGGCGGCCGGCCCGGGTCGCCCCGACCGTCGAGGCCGAGGAGCCGTAACCGACCAGGTGGATGCGCGGGTCACGGACGACGGTGGTCCCGTCCATCCGGATGCCACCGCCCGCCTCGCGCAGGCCGAGCGGCGCCAAGTGGTCCAGGGCGTCCCGGAAGCCCGTCGCCCACAGGATCACGTCGGCCCGGACGAAGCAGCCATCGTCCCTCGGGGCTCCTGCAACGTCGTCGCTGGCCGGGAAGCGAACCCCCTCCGGCTCGATGCGTGAGAACATCCGGCGGGCTCTCAGCACCCCCGCGGCGATACCGCGGCGGTACTCCTCACTCAGCGGAATACCCGTGGCCCCAACGACGCTCAGCGGCGGCAAGCCGATCTTGGTCCGGGCGGCGACGCGGTTCTCCACGTCCAGCCCCCAGCCGTCCCCGGGCCGGCGCTCGACGAACTGCGGTGGCCGTCGGGTCACCCACGTGGTCGTCGCGCCCGCCTCGTGCAGCTGCAGCAGGAACTGCACGGCCGAGATCCCGCCGCCGACCACGACGACGTGCTGCCCGCGGAACTCCTCGGCGCCGGTGAAGTCGTGCGTGTGCAGCTGCCGGCCGCGGAACGTCTCCCGCCCTGGGTAGTACGGCCAGTGCGGACGATCCCAGGTGCCCGTGGCGTTGACCAGCTCGTGGGTGGCCCACGAGCCGTCGCTGGTCTTCACCAGCAGCCGCCCCTGCGGGCCGTCGGGGGAGGTCACCCGCGTGACGCGGACCGGTCGGCGCACCCGCAGGTCCATCTCGCGCTCGTACTCCGCGTAGTAGCGCGGCACGACCTGTGCGGCCGGCTCGGTGGGGTCGACCGCGCCGAGCCGCTTGCCGGGGAGGTCGTGGATGCCGTGCACGGTGCCGAGCGTCAGGGACGGCCACCGGTGTCGCCACGCACCGCCGGGGCCGTCGTTCGCGTCGAGCACGACGAAGCGGCCCGCCCCTGCCGAGGTGGCTGCGGCGCCGGAGGCGGCCACCTCGGCCGAAGCGGTCGCGCTGGCGCCCTCGGGCACCAGCCCCTTGCGCCGGAGGTGGTATGCCGCGCTCAGGCCGGCCTGTCCCGCGCCGACGACCAGCACCTCCACGTTCCGCACGTCGGCGGCAACGGCTCCGCGGCAGCCGGCATTCCGGACCCGCGAGTCGGGACCCGCCGGCCCACCCGCCGCCATCGTCACAACGATTCGAGCGGGCGCCAGGTCAGTCGCCCGAGGGCCACCACGAGGTGGTCTCCGGGCCGGGGCAGTCAGCCGAACAGCGAGCGGAACGCAGGCACACGGCATACAGTCGTCTGATCCGGCCGGGTTTCCGGCACGGGGGTGGCGAGTCGAGCGACAGGAGTGTGCGGTGAGCCTGAGCGACGAGATGACGCCGGTCACGGAGGGCATGGAATTGGCGGTCGCGGGGGAGTACAGCGGCGCCGTCGCGCTGCTCGAGCAGGAGCGTGCGCAGGCGACCGCCCGGCTGGCCGGCCTGCGTGCGGAGTTCGACGACGTGGTCGAGGCGACGCTGGACGCGAACACCGACGACGAGCACGACCCGGAGGGCGCGACGATCGGCTACGAGCGCGCCCGCATCGCCTCGCTCATCGAGCGCACCGAGGCGTCGCTGGAGGAGGTCGAGCGGTGCCTGGCGCGGGTGCGCGAGGGCAGCTACGGCACCTGCGCCGGCTGCGGGAAGCCGATCGCGCCGGAGCGGCTCGAGGCACGCCCGACCGCGAGCACCTGCATCACCTGCGCGTCCACCGCTCGGCGGTAGCCGGTCGGGGGTAGCCTGCGGCGGCGTGTTCACCACCCGACCCGAACTCGTCGGCACGACCGGGATGGTCGCGTCCACCCACTGGCTCGCCTCGCAGTCGGCGATGGCAGTGCTCGAGCACGGCGGCAACGCCTTCGACGCGGCGGCAGCGGCCGGCTTCGTGCTGCAGGTGGTCGAACCCCACCTGAACGGGTCCGCCGGCGAGGTGCCCATCCTGGGCTGGGACGCCCGCGATGACGCGCCGTTCGTCGTCTGCGGTCAGGGCGTCGCGCCGCGCGCCGCGACCATCGAGCGGTTCCACAGCCTTGGTCTGGACCTCGTGCCCGGCACCGGGTTGCTGGCCGCTTGCATCCCCGGGTCGTTCGACGGCTGGCTGACCCTGCTGGAGCGGCACGGCACGATGCGCCTGCGTGAGGTGCTCGGGTACGCGATCGGTTATGCGGAGGGGGGCTTCCCGGTCGTGCCCAACATCAGCGCCACCATCGCCACGGTCGAGCAGCTCTTCACCGAGCACTGGCCGACCTCGGCCCGCCTCTGGATGCCCGACGGCAAGCCGCCAGCCGCGGGCAGCATGCTGCGCAACCCCGAGCTGGCCCAGACCTTCCGGCGGATCCTGGCCGAGGCGGAGGCCGTCGGCGCGGACCGGGAGGCGCAGCTGGAGGCGGCGCGCCGCGCGTACTACCAAGGCTTCGTCGCCGAGGCGATCTGCCGCTTCGCGCGCGAGAACGCCGTCATGGACGTCTCCGGCGAGCCGCACACCGGGCTCCTGACCGAGGACGACTTCGCCGGCTGGCGGGCCACGGTCGAGGAGCCGGTGTCCCTGGACTACCGCGACCGCACCGTGCTCAAGGCGGACGCGTGGTCCCAGGGCCCGGTCCTGCTCCAACAGCTCGCCCTGCTGCGCGGGTTCGACCTCGACGGCCTCGCGCCGAACGACCCCGACCTGGTCCACCTCGTCACCGAGTGCGCCAAGCTCGCCTTCGCCGACCGCGAGGCCTGGTATGGCGACCCGCGCGTCGTCGACGTCCCGCTGCGGACGCTGCTGTCGCGGAAGTACAACGACGCGCGCCGTGCCCTGGTCGGGGAGTATGCCGACACCGGCCCCCTGCGCCCCGGTTCACCGGACGGCCGCGAGCCTCGGCTGGGCCGTGTCTCGGAGCGGCTGCGTGGGGAGGTGCGTCAGGAGGCGCGTCGGGAGGCCGGAGCCGTCGGCGAGCCGACGGTGCGCACCACCGGCGAGACGGCCGGCGACACGTGCCACGTGGACGTCGTGGACCGCTGGGGCAACATGGTCTCGGCCACCCCGAGCGGCAGCTGGCTGCAGAGCTCCCCGGCGATTCCCGGACTGGGCCTGCAGCTGAGCACGCGGGCGCAGATGTTCTGGCTCGAGGAGGGCCTCGCCGCCTCCCTCGCGCCGGGCAAGCGGCCACGCACCACGCTCACGCCCTCCCTCGCCCTGCGCGACGGCAGGCCGTGGCTGGCGTTCGGCACGCCGGGCGGCGACGGGCAGGACCAGTGGTCGCTGCAGCTGTTCCTGCACCTGGTCCACGGCGGGCTGAACCTGCAGGAGGCGATCGACGCCCCGGAGTGGAGCAGCAGCCACTTCCCCTCCTCGTTCTACCCCCGCGAGCGGTTCCCGGGGCGGCTGCACGTGGAGTCCCGGCTCGGCGAGGCCACCATCGCCGAGCTGCGGCGCCGCGGCCACGAGGTGGTCGACGAGGGGCCGTGGGCGCTCGGGCGGCTCTCCGCCGTCAGCCGGGACGAGGACGGGGTGCTGCGCGCCGGGGCCAACCCCCGCGGGATGCAGGGTTACGCGGTCGGTCGCTGACGCCCCTCACGGGTGCGTTGTTGCTGGCGGTTGGGGACTGGCGAGTCGCCAACCACCAGCAACAACGGCGTCGGGGGCGCCCCGTAGGCTTCCGCCCGTGCTCACCCCGCTCACCGTGCTGGTCTTCGCCGTGGACGCCGTGCTGGCGCTGCTGGCAGCGTGGTACCTGTGGCGGGACCGCCTCATCGACGACCGGATGCTGCTGGTCGCGGGGGTCCTCGAGCTGGCGCTCATCGCCCAGCTCGTCGTCGGCCTGGTCCTGCTCGGGACCGCGCACCGGGACGTGAGCGGTGCGATCTTCGTGCCCTACCTGTTCGCCGTCCTGATCGTGGCGCCGTTCACGTGCTTCCTGGCGATCAAGGAGAAGTCCCGCTGGGGGATGGGCCTGGTGCTCCTCGGGGCCTTCGTCGTGGCCATCCTCGTCGGGCGACTGGAGCAGGTGTGGACACTGGGGTCGTGAGCAACGAACCGGGCACCGAGGTGAGCGAACAGCAGGAGCCGGCGGCACGGCATACCGGATCCGGGCCGGGGCGCATCCTGGTGGGCGTCTACGGCCTGCTCGCGCTGGCCGCGACCGGTCGGTCGGTGCTGCAGATCAGCGAGTACTTCCAGCGCGCGCCGCTCGCCTACATCCTCTCGGCGGTCGCGGCGGTCATCTACCTCCTCGCGACCGCGGCGCTGGCCAAGGGGGGCCGCACCTGGACGCGTGTGGCGGCCGTGGCGATCAGTGTCGAGCTGGTCGGCGTGCTGGCGGTCGGGGTGGCGTCCTACGTCGACACGGCGGCGTTCCCGGACAAGACGGTGTGGTCGCACTTCGGGCAGGGCTACGGCTACGTGCCGTTGGTGCTGCCGATCCTGGGCCTGCTGTGGCTGCGCAGCCTGCGCGGGCGGGGGCGCGCCTCGCGCGCTTGACCCGTCGGTGCGTCAGTCGTCGAGCAGGGCGCGCAGCGGCTCGCGCTCGCTCTTGGGCAGGTAGCCCGCGTAGTAGTCGAACAGGTTGCGCCGGGAGGTGCGCGCCGCCGCCGGTCCGTCCCCTGCTCGTATGGCGTCCAGCACCTCCTGGTGGTGGCGCACCGACTCGCGCATGCGCGCCTTGCGGTTGTGGGCGTGGGCGATCTTGTCGGAGATCAGCGAGAGCGTGACGTCCCGGACCACCTGGTTGCAGATCTGGATCAGGGTGTTGCGGCTGGCGCGCGCGACCGCCTCGTGGAAGGCGACGTCGGCCTCGCTGAACTGCTCGTAGCCGTCGTCGATGACCGAGCGCATGGCCTCGATGGCGGCCTCGATCTCGGCGAGCTGCTCGTCGGTGCGCAGTCGTGCCGCCAGCCGGTTCGCCGAGGAGTCCAGGATCATGCGCGAGCTGATCAGCTCGGCGAGGCTCAGCTCGTCGACCCGGGCGAGCCGGGTCAGTTGCTTGGTGAGGCCGCCCGGCGAGAACGGCAGCACCTCAGGGCCGTTCGGGTCACCGGGGCGCGACTGGACCACGCCGTTGCTCTCCAGCACGCGCAGCGCCTCGCGCACGGTGGAGCGGCTCGCGCCGAACTGCGTGACCAGGTCCCGCTCGCTCGGCAGGCGCTGGCCGGGCTTGAGCTCCCCGCGGGCGAGGGCGTCCTCGACCTGCTCGACGATGCGCTGGTAGAGGCGCACCGGCCGCACGGGCCGGAAGGTGCTGTGGTCGGTCACTGATGCGTCCCCTGTTGCCCTGCGCCGTCGGGTGGACTGTCGTGGATCGGCCAGCGCGGTGTGGCGTCGGCGGGTCGGTGCTGCTCGAACCAGCGGGCGGCGCGCAGGACGCCCAGGTCGTCGAACCGGCGGCCGGAGACCTGCACCCCGATGGTGCGGCCGTCGGCGCTGAAGCCGGCGTTCACCGACGCCGCCGGCTGCCCGGACATGTTGTAGGGCGCGGTGAACCCGATGTGCACCATGCCGAGGTCCTCGAACCCGAACGGCATCGGCCACTCGGCGGGGAAGGCGCGCACCGGGGCGACGGGGGACAGGACCAGGTCGAAGCGCTCGGTCGCCGTCACCGTGGCCTGCTGCAGCGCCATGATCGTCTGGTAGCACTCGAGCACCCGGGCCCCGGAGACGTCGGCGCCGCCGTGCACCCACTGGACGATGAACGGCAGGATGCGGCTCTTCTGGTCGGCGTCGAGGCGGTGGTAGTCGTGCCAGGAACGCACCCGCCAGAACTGGTCGAGGTCCGCGAGCATCTGCGGGGTCAGGAACGGCTCGAGCGGCTCGACGCGAGCCCCGGCCGCGCCGAAGAGCTCCGCCGCCCGCTCGACCGTCTCGCGCACCTCGTCCTCGACCGGCAGGCCGCAACCGGCGTCGAGCTGCAGACCCACGCGCAGTCCGCGGACGTCCAGGTCCAGTTGGTCCCAGGCGATCTCGGCCGGTGGGAGGGCGGTCCAGTCGCGGGCGTCGAAGCCGGCGACCACCGACATGAGCAGCGCGACGTCGTCGGCGGAGCGGCACAAGGGCCCGGCGCACCGCCCGAGGTAGGGCGCGTCGAGCGGCACCCGCCCGGCGCTCGGCTTGAGGGTGGTCAGCCCGAGCCATGTGCCCGGCAGCCGGATCGAGCCGCCGATGTCGCTGCCGACGTGCAGCGGGCCGTAGCCGGCCGCCGCGGCAGCACCGGCGCCCGAGCTGGAGCCCCCCGTCGTGAGCGAGGGGTCCCACGGGCTGCGGGTGATGCCGTGCAGGCTCGAGACACCGGAGGAGAGCATGCCCCAGTCCGGCATCACGGTGGACCCGAGCACGACGCCGCCGGACTCGAGGACCCGCTCGGTGATGGGGGCGTCGCGGTCCGGGATCGTCGGCACGACACCGGCGTTGCCCGCCGGCATCGGCACCCCGGCTCGGGCGACGTTCTCCTTCAAGGTCACCGGGACACCGTCGATCGGACCGAGTGGCTCCCCGGAGCTCCACCGCGCCTCGCTGGCCTTGGCCTGGGTGCGGGAGGCCTCGGCGTCGCGCACCCAGAAGGCGTGCAGCACCGGCTCCCGCGCCTCGATCACGGCTTGGACCGCGTCGTGGACCTCGACCGGGGAAAGTGAGCGCTCGGCATACCTCCGGACGAGCTCGGTGGCCGTGAGTGCGGCGAGCTCTGCTGCGGACATGACCCTCCGTCCCGGTCGCGGGGGCGACGGCATGACGTCGATCCACGCGCGGCCTTGCTGGAAACCCTTGACATGGCGGGGCTGAGTCGTCAGGGTAGCGCCAATCGGTGCGAAGTCCACTGGTCTGACCAGTTGATTTCTGGCCACGAGATTGCCGGGCTGTGCGAGTACCGCCCGGCGGCTGCGGGCGGACGGAGAGCGGATGTCGGTGCGGGTGGCGGTCATCCCCGGGGACGGGGTGGGGCCGGAGGTCGTCGAGGCGACGCTGCCGGTCCTGCGTGCTGCCCTGGACCGCCAGGGCGAGTCCCTCGAGATCACCGAGCTCGACTGGGGCGGCGAGCGATTCCTGCGCGAGGGGGCGGCGATGCCGGCCGACGCCGCGGAGGTCGCGCGAGCCCACGACGCGGTGCTGTTCGGCGCCGTCGGCCGACCGGATGTGCCCGACGACGAGCTGGTGTGGGGGCTGATCATCGGTCTGCGCCAGCAGCTCGACCTGGCTGTCAACATCCGGCCGGTGCGCGCGTTCGCGGGGGTGCCGACGCGCGTGCGCGGCACCGACGGGGTCGACCTGGTCATCGTCCGGGAGAACACCGAGGGTGAGTACACCGGCGCCGGCGGGCTGGTCCACGCCGGCACCGGCGACGACCTGGCCGTGGAGGTCGCCGTGCACTCCCGCCGGGTCATCGAGCGTGCCGCCGAGCACGCCTGCCGGCTGGCCGAGCAGCGCACCGGCCGGCTCGCGCTGGTCACCAAGTCCAACGCGATGCGCCACGGCTACCCGCTGTGGGACCGGGTGGTCCGGGAGGTCGCCGAGCGGCACCCGGAGGTCGAGCTGGAGACGGTCCTCGTCGACGCCATGGCGGCCCGGATGATCCAGGCCCCACGCTCGCTGGACGTCCTGCTCGCGAGCAACCTGTTCGGCGACATCCTGTCCGACCTCGCGGCCGTCCTCGCTGGCGGCATGGGGATGGCCCCGAGCGCCAACATCCTGCCCGGCGGTGACGTGCCCGGCGTCTACGAGCCGGTCCACGGCTCCGCCCCCGACATCGCCGGCCGGGGCCTGGCCAACCCGACGGCCTGCCTGCTGTCCGGCGCCCTGCTGCTCGAGGACCTCGGGCACGACAAGGCCGCCGACCTCGTCCGCGAGGCCGTCGCCACAACCCTGGCCGATCCTCACCACCACACGCCCGACCTGGGCGGCCGCGCCAGCACCACCGACCTCGCCGCAGCCGTCCTGCGCCAGGTCACCGACCAGATGGAGACACGATGAGCCCACGACACCTCAGGACGGCCGGAGCGCTCGTCGCCTCCGTCGCGCTCTTCGCCACGGCCTGCTCGGCCGGTTCGACCACGTCCGGGACCCAGAGCACGGGTCAGGCCAGCGGCAGCCAGGGCGGTGCCGGCGGCGGCTCCGGGCAGTCCAACGAGGCGCTGACCATCGGCCTGGCCGCGGAGCCGGCCAGCCTGGACTTCAGCACCACCGACGGTGCCGCCATCCCGCAGGCGCTGCTCTACAACGTCTACGAGGGCCTGGTCCAGCTGAACCAGCAGGGTGACATCGTCCCGGCGCTGGCCACGTCGTGGGACATCTCCAAAGACCGCAAGACCTACACCTTCCACCTGGTCGACAACGCGAAGTTCACCAACGGCCACACCTTCACGGCCCAGGACGCGGTCTACTCCATCAACCGGGTCAAGAAGGACTGGACCATCTCGCTGAAGTCGGCGATGGACGTCGTCGCGGACGCGCAGGCGGTCAATGCGACCACCCTCAAGGTCAAGCTCACCCACCCGAGCAACGACTGGCTCTACCGGATGACCACCCGCATCGGCGCGATGATGACGCCGTCCGGGGTGAAGACCATCGCCACCAAGCCGGTCGGCACCGGCCCCTACGTCTTCCAGGACTGGAAGCGGGGCGACTCGATCACCTTCCAGCGCAACGCGAACTACTGGGGCAAGAAGCCCTACTACAAGACGGTCACCTTCAAGTACTTCAAGGACCCCACGGCCCTCAACAACGCCCTGCTGACCGGCACCATCAACGTCATCGGCACGGTCCAGGCGCCGGAGTCGCTCAAGCAGTTCACGAGCAACAACAAGTACGAGGTGATCGAGGGCACCACCAACGGTGAGGTCGTCCTCTCCTTCAACAACAGCCGTCCCCCGTTGAACGACAAGCGAGTTCGCCAGGCGATCCGCTACGCGATCGACCACAAGGCGCTGCTCGACACCTGCTGGGCCGGCTACGGCAAGCTCATCGGCAGCATGGTGCCGCCGACCGACCCGTGGTACGAGGACCTCACCGGCATGTACCCGCACAACGTGGCCAAGGCGAAGTCGCTGCTCAAGGCCGCTGGTGCCCAGCACGCCACCCTGCGCCTGCGCGTCCCCACCCTCCCGTATGCCGTGTCGTGCGGGACCGTGGTCAAGAGCCAGCTCCAGCAGGTGGGCCTGAACGTCAAGATGGACCAGCTGGAGTTCCCCGCGGCCTGGCTGACCACCGTGTTCACCAACGCGAACTACGACATGTCGATCGTCGCCCACGTCGAGCCGCGTGACCTCGGTGCCGTCTTCGGGAACCCGAAGTACTACATCCGCTACAACAGCAAGGCGGTCCAGGAGGACCTCACGAAGGCCGACGAGGGGACCCAGCAGCAGCAGGTCGCCTTCATGAAGAAGGCCGCCCGCACCATCTCGGCGGACGCCGCGTCCGACTTCCTGTTCCTGCTGCCGAACCTCATGGTGGCGGACAAGGGGATCACCGGACTGCCCAAGAACGCGATCTCCGAGTCGTTCGACCTGTCCGACCTCGGCCGGTCCTGAGCCCCGCCGTCGCACCCACCTGGACCACCGCGACCACCCGGACCACCGCGATCACCTGGATCAGCCAACCCACCCGGATCACCCGACCCACCTGAGGACCCATGGCACCGCGCATCCTGATCCGCACCGGCGTGCTGCTGGTGAGCCTCGCGGTGAGCTCGGTGCTGGTGTTCGCCTTCATGGCGGTGCTGCCCGGGGACCCGGCGCGGGTCGCGCTCGGCGTGAACGCCTCACCGCAGGCGGTCGCCGAGCTGCACCACCGGTTCGGTCTGGACCGGTCGCTGCCCCAGCAGTACCTCAGCTGGGTCGGGGGTCTGGTGCACCTGGACTTCGGCACGTCCTACGTGTCGAACGCACCGATCGGGCCGCAGATCTCCGACCGGTTCCAGGTGACGCTGTGGCTGGTGGTCACCGCGATGGTGATCGCCGTCCTGATCGCCCTGCCGTTCGGCACGGTGATGGCGGTGCACCACCGCCGCCTGTCGGGGCTCGTGCTGTCCGGGCTGTCCCAGATCGGCGTGGCCGTCCCGGCATTCCTGGCCGGCATCCTGCTCATCACCGTCTTCGCGGTCCGGCTCGGTTGGCTCCCGGCCAACGGGTGGACGCCTCCCGCGCAGGACCCCGTGATGTTCGCCAAGCAGCTGGTGCTGCCGGCGCTCTCCCTCGGGCTCGTGCAGGGCGCCGTGCTCACCCGCTACGTCCGCAGCGCCGTGCTCGACGTGCTGCGCGAGGACTACCTGCGCACCGCCCGGGCCAAGGGGCTCCGGCCGATGCAGGCGCTGCGCAAGCACGGCATGCGCAACGCGGCGGTGCCCGTCGTCACGGTGCTGGCGCTGCAGCTGGTGACGCTGCTGATCGGCGCCATCGTCGTGGAGCGGGTGTTCGTGGTGCCCGGGCTCGGCAGCCTGCTGCTGGACTCGGTCTCCAACCGCGACCTGCTCATGGTGCAGGACGTCGTCATGCTGCTGGTCGTCGCGGTCCTGGTCGTCAACTTCCTGGTCGACCTGCTCTACCTCGTGATCGACCCGCGGATGAGGGCGGGGACGCGATGACCCGTCAGGGCGGTAGGACCGGCCGCCACGCGAGCAGAGGAGGTGCCCGATGAGCTCGCAGGAGATGATCGGCGCGATGCCGCTGGAGGCCGACGCGGTCACCAGCGACGCCGGGGCGCGGCGAGCGATCAGCCCCAGCCTCGTGGTCGGGGCGCTGCTGGTGCTCCTGGTCATCGGGATGGCGCTGGTGTCCTTCGTCTGGACCCCGCACGACCCGACCTTCGTGGACGCCACCCACCGCCTCGAGAAGCCGAACGGCACCTATTGGTTCGGCACCGACAAGTTCGGTCGCGACGTCTTCAGCCAGGTGCTCGTCGGGTCCCGCACGACGCTGTTCGTCGGCTTCGTGTCGGTCGGCGTGGCCGCCGTGGTCGGGGTACCGCTCGGCCTGCTCGCGGCGGTGGCGCCGCGCTGGGCCGGGGACACGCTCATGCGCGTCAACGACATCGTGCTGGCGTTCCCGGCGCTGCTGCTCGCGATCATGCTCACCGCCGTGTTCGGGCAGAGCACCTTCATCGCGATGATCGCGATCGGGGTGGCGACGATCCCCAGCTTCGCCCGGCTGATCCGCTCGGGTGCGCTGCAGGTGATGGGCACCGAGTACGTCCTCGCCGCCCGGGTCGCCGGCCACCGCACCGGCGCGATCAGCTGGCGGCACGTGCTGCCCAACGTCGGCAACCTGATCATCGTGCAGGCCTCGGTCTCGTTCGCGATCGCGGTGCTCGCGGAGGCCGCCCTGTCGTTCCTCGGATTCGGCACACCACCCCCGACGCCGTCGTGGGGACGGATGCTGCAGGAGAGCCAGGAGATGCTCTTCATCGCGCCCCGGCTCGTGGTGTTCCCGGGGGTGGCCATCGCCGTCGCGGTGCTCGGCTTCAACCTGCTCGGTGACGGCCTGCGCGACTACCTCGACCCCAAGCTGGAGGACCGCCGGTGAGTGCCCTGCCCGCCACCGACGCCCCGTTCGCCCGGCGGCCGGCCGAGGAGGCGGTCCTCGACGTGCGCGACCTCGGCGTCCAGGTGGGCAGCGGCGACGTCGCAGGAGCCGCGAGACACAGCAGCGGCGACGTCGCAGGAGCCGCGAGACACAGCAGCGGCGGCGTCGCCGGAACCGCGAGACACAGCAGCCGCGCCCTGGTGCGGGAGGTGAGCTTCTCCCTGGCCCGCGGCGAGCGGGTCGGCCTGATCGGCGAATCAGGCTCCGGCAAGTCGCTGACCGCCCTCGGCGTCATGGGGTTGCTCGCCGAGGGGCTGACCGCGACGGGGTCGGCCCGCGTCGCCGGCGTCGGTCACGACCTGATCGGCGCGGGGGAGAAGGCACTCGCCAAGGTGCGCGGCCGCGACCTGGCCATGGTGTTCCAGGAGCCGATGACGGCGCTCAACCCCACCATGCGGGTGGGGGAGCAGGTCGCCGAGGCGATGCTGATCCACCGCACCCGGCCGGACAAGCGCAGCGCCCGCCGTGCGGCGGTGGACCTGCTCGCCCAGGTGCGCCTGCCCGACCCGGGTGACGCGGCCCGCGCATACCCCCACCAGCTGTCCGGGGGGCAGCGGCAGCGGGTGGTGCTGGCGCTCGCGCTCGCCAACGACCCCGCGGTCCTGGTCTGCGACGAGCCGACCACGGCGCTCGACGTGACCGTGCAGGCACTCGTCCTCGACCTCATCGTGCGGGGGGTGCGGGCGCGGGAGGCCGCGCTGCTGCTGATCACCCACGACCTCGCCGTCGTCGCCACCGCGTGCGAGCGGGTGCTCGTGATGTATGGCGGCCGGCTGGTGGAGGCCGGCCCGGTCCAGCGGGTCTTCACCCGCCCCCGGCACCGCTACACCCAGGGCCTGCTCGCCGCGTCCGACCTGCTCGCCGTCGACGAGCGCGGGCGCCTGGCGACGATCCCCGGCTCGGTGCCGCCGGGCGGCCGGTTCCCGGCAGGCTGCGTCTTCCGCAACCGGTGCCCCTACGCCACGGAGGTGTGCGCGACCGTCCCTGCGTGGACCGGGCCCTCCGACGCGGACGGTTACGCCTGCCACCACCCGGCCGGCCCCGATGAGGGCTGGGGAGCAGGTGGTCCCCGGTGACCGAGCAGGCGACCCACCGCGATCCCGGTTCCCGCAGCGCGATTCGCGTGCGCGACCTGGTCCGCGACTACCGGCGACCGCGCACCTCCCTCACCAAGCCGGGCCCCGTGGTGCACGCCCTGCGCGGCGTGAGCTTCGACGTCGCGCCCGGCGAACGCTTCGGCATCGTGGGTGAGTCCGGTTGCGGCAAGTCGACGTTGCTGCGAATCCTCGCCGGCGTGGACCACCCCACCAGCGGCAGCGTGCAGGTGGACGGCTTCGAGGTAGCCGGCCGCTCCGAGCGACAACTGCGTCCCCTGCGGGAACGGCTGCAACTGGTCCTGCAGGACCCCATGAGCTCCTTGGACCCGCGAATGCGAGTCAAGGACATCATCGCCGAACCCCTTGTCGCGCAAGCCGCCTCCGGCCGCAGGAGCCGCGCGGCGGAGCAGCAGCGGGTGGCGGAGCTGCTGCGCGCGGTGGGCCTGCCCGCCGACGCGGCCAAGCGCTACCCGCACCAGTTCTCGGGCGGACAGCGGCAACGCATCTCGATCGCCAGGGCGCTGGCACCCCGGCCGAACATCCTGCTCGCCGACGAGCCGGTCAGTGCCCTCGACGTGTCCGTGCGCGCCCAGGTGCTCAACCTCATCACCGACCTCGTGGACGAGCTGCAGCTGACGCTCGTCTTCGTCTCGCACGACCTGTCCGTGGTGCGCCACCTGTGCCAGCGGGTCGCCGTGATGAGCGAGGGACAGGTCGTCGAGACGGGGCGGACCGAGCAGGTCTATGACCACCCGCAGCACCCCTACACCCAGCGGCTCATCGCGGCGGTGCCCAGCCTGCAGAAGGCCCTCGCCGGCGCCACCACCGCTGACCTCGCCGCCGCCGAGCTGCGCGAGATCGACGAGGAGCAGGCGGCGCCCGGCTGCGCCGCGGAGAGGACGACGACGGTATGACGTCCACGCAGCAACCCGGCGCGCCCTCACCGGACGAGCCCGGCACCGGGGCGGGCGAGGGCGTCCGGCCCGGCCCGACCAACAGCCTGGTGGACGTGGCCGGTCTGCGGGTCGGGCACGCCACCCGGCGAGGGGAGGGCTGGCTGACCGGCACGACCGTGGTGCTGGCGCCCGATCAGGGAGCCGTCGCCGGGGTGGACGTACGCGGCGGCGGCCCCGGCACCCGCGAGACCGACCTGCTCGACCCGCGCAACATGGTGGAGCGGGTGCACGCTGTGGTCCTCTCCGGCGGCAGCGCCTTCGGGCTGGCCACCGCCGACGGCGTGATGGAGCGACTCTTCGACGCCGGCATCGGACTGCCGATGGGGCAGCCGGGGGAGGTGGTGCCGATCGTGCCGGCGGCGGTCGTCTTCGATCTCGGACGTGGCGGCGACTTCGCCTGCCGTCCGGACCGATCGGTCGGTGCCGAGGCCTACGACGCCGCGGTCGGCTCGACCGACGGGGTGCCGCAGGGCGTGGTCGGGGCCGGCACCGGGGCGAAGGCCGGCGGCCTCAAGGGCGGCGTCGGGTCCGCCAGCGCGGTCCTGGCCGACGGCACCACAGTTGCCGCGCTCGCGGTCGTCAACGCCCTCGGGTCGTGCGTCGACCCCGAGACCGGGGAGCTGTACTCCGCGCGCTACGCGCTGCCCGGAGAGCTGCCGCAACTGCGGCGGCCCGCCACGGAGGAGGTTGCCGCGCACCGCGCCGACGTCGAGGCGCAGATCGCCGCCCTCGGGCTGCGGCCGGGCACCGCCACCACCATCGGAGTGGTTGCCACGGACGCCACCTTGACCAAGGCCCAATGCGCCAAGGTGGCCGGGATCGCGCACGACGGCATGGCCCGCGGGATCCGCCCTGTGCACACCATGTTCGACGGCGACACGGTGTTCACCCTCGCCACCGGCACCCGGTCCAGTCCGGACGCGTTCGCGTTCCACCGGCTCCTGGAGGTGGCGGCCGACTGCTTCACTCGCGCCATCGCGCACGCGGTCCTGTCCGCTGAGACGGTGGAGACGCCGGCCGGCCGTTGGCGCAGCTACCGCGACGCGTTCCCGTCCGCCTTTCTGCCGATCCCACCCGCTCCGCCGGCCCCTCCCGCCCCGCCCGCCCCCGACATGAGGAGAGCCCCGCCATCCGCACCGATCTAGGCACTTTCCCGCAGATCTAGGGAGATTCCCGTTGATCTAGGGATTCTCCTGCCGATCTAGGGAGATTCGCGTCGTTCTAGGGACTCTCCCTCCAATCTAGGGAGATTCCGCAAAGTCCCGAGATCGGGCGGAGAGTCCCGAGATCGGGTGGAGAGTCCCGAGATCGGGCGGAGAGTCCCGAGATCGGGCGGAGAGTCCCGAGATCGGGTGTAGTACCGACGACGTCGTCCACAGGAGATGATGAGCAGTGTCCGCCCAGACGAGCACCAGCACCGATGCCAGCGCCGAGCAGAAGGATGCCAGCGCCGAGCAGACCAGGGCCGGCGCCGAGCAGACCAGCGCCGAGCAGGCCAGCGCCGGTGCCCAGCAGGCCAGCGAATCGACCGAGGCCGCAGGTCTGTTCACCCCTCCTTACCCCGCGGGGCTCCCGGTGGGCGCGGGCTGGGTGAGTGAGACGGCATACGAGCCGGTGCGTTTCCCCTACGACGGGTCGCTGGTGGCGCAGGCGCCGGTGGGCGACGCGGAGCTGGCCGGACGGGCCCTCGACGAGGCCCTCGCCGTGCGGGAGCAGGTGGCCAACCTGCCGTCGCACGTCCGCCGCGCCGCGCTGCTGGGCGCGCACGCCGAGATCCGCGCCCGGCAGGACGAGTTCGAGCAGCTGCTCGTGCTCGAGACCGGCAAGCCGCTGGTCGACTGCAAGGTCGAGGTGGCCCGCACCCTGCTCACGCTGCAGACCGCCGCCGAGGAGGTGGCCCGGCTGCACGGGGAGACGGTGCCGCTGGACCTGCTGCCGAGCGGCGAGGGGCTGATGGGCTTCTGGACCCG
>NZ_DASSTI010000158.1:0-13376 GCF_035708005.1 Segeticoccus sp.
AACGACGACAGCGAGGGCGGGACCGGCCGGTTCTGCCCCGGCGAGCGGTACGGCCGCGTCTACCAGTTCAACTACCTGCGCTGCATCTTCTGCGGCTACTGCATCGAGGCCTGCCCGACGCGGGCCCTGACGATGACCAACGAGTACGAGCTCGCGGACGACAACCGTGGTGACCTGATCTTCGAGAAGGACCAGCTGCTCGCCCCGTTGCGGCAGGGCATGCTGCAGCCGCCGCACCCGATGGTGGCCGGGACGACCGAGCGCGACTACTACCGCGGCAAGGTCGAGAAGGCCACCCCGGAGCAGGAGGCGTGGGTCCGGGACCAGGACGAAGCGGCGGACGCGGCGAACGACGACACCACGGCGCAGCCTGTCGCGGGCCACCTGGAAGGTGGTGTCACCAAGTGAACGGAACCGGCACGTCGGAGGCGGTCCTCTTCTGGATCCTGGCCCCGATCACCGTGTTCGGCGCCCTCGGGTTGATCTTCGCCAAGAAGGCCGTGCACGCGGCCATGGGCACCGCCCTGGTCATGGTCTGCCTGGGCATCTTCTACATCGCCCAACAGGCCGACTTCCTCGGCATCATCCAGATCTTCGTCTACACCGGCGCGGTCATGATGCTGTTCCTGTTCGTCGTCATGCTCGTCGGCGTCGACTCCTCGGACTCCCTGGTGGAGACCATCAAGGGCCAGCGCTGGATCGGCATTCTCTTCGGGCTGGGCCTGCTCGCCGTGCTGCTGACCGCGATCGGCAAGGTGACGTGGGGTCAGCCGGTCGGCCTGGCCCAGGCCAACGCCTCCGGCAACGTCACCGGCATCGCCGAGCTCATCTTCAGCAAGTACGTGTGGGCCTTCGAGGTGAGCAGCGCCCTGCTGATCACGGCGGCGATGGGCGCCATGGTGCTCGCCCACCGCGAGCGGATGCGCCCGAAGCCGACCCAGGCCGAGTGGTCGGACCGGCGGTTCAAGAAGGGCGAGAACCTCGCCGGCCTCCCGGTTCCCGGTGTCTACGCGCGGCACAACGCCGTGGACACCCCGGCGCTGCTGCCGGACGGCACGCCCAGCAGGCTGTCCGTGTCCCGGGTGCTGGTGGCTCGTGACCAGGTCGCGCTCGGTGACAGCTACGAGGAGGACGAGCACGACATCGAGCGTGAGATCGAGGAGGGATCCTCGCGATGAGCCTGGAGAACTACATCTACCTGTCGGTGATCCTGTTCTCGATCGGCGGCACCGCGGTCCTGCTGCGACGCAACGCGATCATCATCTTCATGGGCGTCGAGCTGATGCTGAACGCGACCAACCTCGCCTTCGTCACCTTCGCCCGGATCCAGGGGCACCTCGATGGCCAGGTGATCGCCCTGTTCGTCATGATCGTGGCCGCCGCGGAGGTCGTGGTCGGGCTCGCGATCATCATGTCCATCTTCCGTGCCCGTCGCTCGGCCTCGGTCGACGACGCGAACCTGCTGAAGCTGTAAGGGGCCTGCGTCCATGAATCTGGTGCAACTCTCGGGCACCCTCGTGTCCAGTGAGGCGGCCACGGCCACCGGCGCGGCGTCCTTCGCCTGGCTGCTGGTCGCGCTGCCCGCCTTCGGCTGCGCGCTGCTCCTGTTCGGTGGGCGCCGCACCAACAAGTTCGGGCCGCTGCTCGCCACCGGTCTGTCCTGGGCGGGCTTCGTGGTCGCCATCGCCATCTGGATCCAGATGCTGGGCCAGCCGGCCGACCACCGCTCGTGGAACCTCCACCTCTACACGTGGGTCCCCGCCGGGTCCTTCCATGTCGAGGCAGGGATGCTCGTCGACCAGCTGTCCATGGCGTTCGTCCTGCTGGTGACGTTCGTCGGATCGCTGATCCTCGTCTACTCCCTCGGCTACATGGCGCACGACCCGGCCAAGCGTCGGTTCTTCGCCTACCTCAACCTGTTCGTGGCCTCGATGCTGCTGCTGGTGCTCGCGAACTCCTACCTGCTGCTCTATGTCGGCTGGGAGGGCGTCGGTCTCGCGTCCTACCTGTTGATCGGGTTCTGGTACCACAACACCGACTACGCCACGGCGGGGAACAAGGCCTTCTTCGCCAACCGGGTCGGCGACGTGGGACTGTCGCTGGCGATCATGGCGATGTTCTTCCTGTTCGGACGGGTGGACTTCGCGGGCGTGGACGCGGCCGTCGCCCACGGCAACCACGGCTGGGTGACCTTCATCGGGCTGATGCTGCTGCTCGCGGCCTGCGGCAAGTCGGCGCAGTTCCCGCTGCAGAGCTGGCTGGGTGACGCGATGGCCGGCCCCACCCCGGTGTCCGCGCTCATCCACGCGGCGACCATGGTGACCGCGGGTGTCTACCTCGTGGTGCGCAGCCACGTGATCTTCGAGGCGTCGCCGACCGCGCAGCTGCTCGTCGTGATCGTCGGTGCCGTCACCCTGCTCTTCGGGGCGATCGTCGGTTGTGCCAAGGACGACCTCAAGAAGGCGCTGGCCGCCTCGACCATGAGCCAGATCGGCTACATGATGCTGGCTGCCGGCCTCGGCCCGGTGGGCTACGCGTTCGCGATCTTCCACCTGCTGACGCACGGGTTCTTCAAGGCCGGGCTGTTCCTCGGTGCCGGGTCGGTCATGCACGCCATGAACGACCAGATCGACATGCGCCGCTTCGGTGGGCTGCGTGCCGTCATGATGATCACCTGGATCACCTTCGGCCTCGGCTGGCTCGCGATCATCGGCTTCCCCGGCCTGTCCGGCTACTGGTCCAAGGACAAGATCATCGAGAGCGCCTTCGTCGGGAACGGGTGGCACGCCTGGGTGTTCGGTCTGGCGGCGCTGATCGGTGCGGGGATCACCGCGTTCTACATGACGCGACTGTTCATCATGACCTTCCACGGCAAGCGCCGCTGGACCGACGACGTGCACCCGCACGAGTCGCCACTGACCATGACGATCCCGATGATGGTGCTTGCCTGCGGCTCCGCGGCGCTGGGTGGGATCCTCGGCCCGACCGGCATCATCAGCAACTGGCTGGAGCCGGTCGTCGGCTCGCCCGAGGGCCACGGCGAACCGGTGATGTCCGTGCCGGTCATCACCGGGCTGACCATGCTGCTGCTCGTCATCGGTGGTGGCCTCGCCTACTGGCGCTATGAGCGGGAGACGGTCCCGGTCGTGGCCCCCGTCGGGTCGTTGGTCACGCAGGCCGCCCGGCGCGACCTGCTGCAGGACGACTTCAACGACGCGGCGCTGGTGCGTCCGGGCACCTGGCTCACCCGCTCGCTGGTCTACCTGGACAACCGCGGCGTCGACGGCCTCGTGATGGGGCTGGCGTCCTTCGTCGGCGGGTTGTCCGACCGGGTGCGCCAGGTCCAGAACGGCTTCGTCCGGTCCTATGCCCTGACGATGCTCGCGGGCGTCGTCGTGATCCTCGGTGCTCTGTGGGTGGTGCAGTGATGTCTGACTTTCCCTGGCTGAGCACGATCGGTGCCATCCCCCTCGTCGGCTCGCTCGTCGTGGCGTTCCTGCCGCGCGCGGCCGCGAAGTCCGCGCGGATGGTGGCGCTCGTGTTCTCCCTCGTGACGCTCGGCGTCGCCGTCGCCATGGCGACCCAGTTCCGGACGGGGGCCACGCAGCAGTTCCAGTTCACCGAGCTGCACTCGTGGATCCCGCAGTTCGGCGTGAACTACTCGCTGGGCGTCGACGGCATCGCGCTCGTGCTCATCCTCATGAGCCTGGTGCTGGTGCCGGTGTCGCTCCTGGCGGCGTGGAACGACGAGCCCGAGGTGGGCCGGCGACAGCAGACCTACTTCGCGCTGATGCTGGTGCTCGAGACGTTCATCGTCGGGGTGTTCTCCGCCACGGACGTCTTCCTCTTCTACCTGTTCTTCGAGGCCATGCTGATCCCGGTCTACTTCCTGATCGGGTCCTTCGGCGGTGAGCGCCGTCGCTACGCCTCGTTGAAGTTCCTGCTCTACTCGCTGGCCGGCGGGCTGATCATGCTCGTCGCGGTCATCGCCCTCTACATCTACGGGCCCGGCGGCGCGGACGGCTTCCTGGTCACCAAGCTGACCGGGGTGCACTTCGACGCCACGGCGGGCCGGCTGATGTTCCTCGGCTTCTTCTTCGCCTTCGCCGTGAAGGCCCCGATGTGGCCGGTGCACACCTGGTTGCCCGACGCGGCGACCGAGGCGCCGCCGGCCACGTCGGTGCTGCTGCTCGGTGTGCTGGACAAGGTCGGCACGTTCGGGATGATCCGGTTCTGCCTGCAGCTGTTCCCCGACGCGGCGAAGTGGGCCACGCCGGTGATCATCGCGCTGGCCGTGCTCTCGATCCTCTACGGCGCGCTCGTGGCCATCGGCCAGCGCGACATGCTGCGCCTCATCGCCTACACCTCGATCAGCCACTTCGGCTTCATCGTGCTGGGCATCTTTGCGATGACCACACCCGCGGGCGCCGGGTCGACCCTCTACATGGTCAACCACGGCTTCACCACCGCGGCGCTGTTCCTGGTCGCCGGGATGCTCATCAAGCGTCGCGGCAGCAAGTTCATCCCCGACTTCGGCGGGTGGCAGAAGACGACCCCGGTCATCGCGGGCGTGTGGCTGCTGTCCGGCCTGTCCGGACTGGCGCTGCCGGGCCTGAACTCCTTCGTCTCGGAGTTCCTCGTGCTGGTCGGTACCTTCCAGCGCTACCAGATCGCCGCGATCTTCGGCACCATCTGCATCATCTTCGCCGCCATCTACATCCTGTGGATGTACAAGCGGATGATGCACGGTCCTGAGACCCAACCGAGCGGGTCGGTCGTCGACATGACGACGCGGGAGAAGTGGGTGGTGGCCCCGATCATCGCCGCCTTCCTCTTCCTCGGCTTCTACCCGAAGCCGGCGCTCGACGTCATCAACCCGGCCGTCTCCCAGACGCTGCACCACGTCGGCGTCACCGAACCGGCGCCGCTCACCGGCGCTGCCGCCGATGGAGGACAGAAGTGATCGCCGCCCTGCCCACCGTGATGCCGGCCGCCTTCACGGCGCCCACCATCAACTACGGTGCCGTCCTCCCGATGCTGATCGTCTTCGGCGTCGCGCTGGCCGGTGTGCTGGTGGAGGCGTTCGCCCCCCGTGGTGCCCGCTACCTCACCCAAGTGATCCTGTCGGTGCTCGGGCTCGCGGCGGCGCTGGCGGCGATCGCCACCACGGCACGGACGAACCAGGGCATCACGTTCGACGGTGAGGTCGTCATCGACGGACCGGCCCTGCTACTGCAGGGCGTCATCGTCGCGCTGTCCCTGCTCGCGGTGCTGGCGATGGCCGAGCGCTTCGACGGCCGCACGGCCGAGGCGTTCACGCCGGCCGGGGCGTCCACCCCCGGATCGGTCCTCGAGGCGCGGGCCCTGCGAGCCGGCATGACGACCACCGAGGTCTTCCCCCTGACGCTCTTCGCGGTCGGCGGCATGATGCTCTTCCCCGCCTCGGGGGACCTGCTCGTGATGTTCATCGCGCTCGAGGTGCTCTCGCTGCCGCTCTACATTCTCTCCGGCCTGGCCCGCCGTCGCCGCCTGCTCTCGCAGGAGGCGTCGCTGAAGTACTTCCTGCTGGGGGCCTTCTCCTCGGCGTTCTTCCTCTTCGGCTCGGCCCTGCTGTACGGCTTCGCCGGCTCGATGAACTTCGGGGACATCGCCCAGGCGATCCCCACCCAGACCGGCAAGGACGGCCTGCTGACGGCCGGCGTGCTGCTCGTCGCGATCGGCTTGCTGTTCAAGACCGGTGCGGCCCCGTTCCACTCCTGGACCCCCGACGTCTACCAGGGCGCCCCCAGCCCGGTGAGCGGGTTCATGGCCGCCTGCACCAAGGTGGCCGCCTTCGGGGCCCTGCTGCGGGTGCTCTACGTGGGCTTCGCCGGCGACCAGTGGAGCTGGTACCCGTTCATCTGGGCCGTCGCCGTCCTCACCATGGTGGTCGGCTCGGTGCTGTCGGTGACGCAGACCGACATGAAGCGGCTGCTCGCCTACTCCTCGATCGCCCACTGTGGCTTCGTGCTCGTCGGTGTCCTGGCCCTGAGCAAGATCGGGGTCGCCGGTGTGCTGTTCTACCTCGCGTCCTACGGCTTCAGCATCATCGCCGCGTTCGCGGTGGTGGCCCTCGTGCGGGAGCGGGGCACCGAGGCGACGAACCTGTCGCAGTGGGCCGGGCTCGGCAAGCGGCACCCGGTCGTCGCCGGCGTCTTCGCCTTCCTGCTGCTGGCCTTCGCGGGCATCCCCTTCACCTCCGGCTTCACCGCGAAGTTCGCGACCTTCGCGCCCGCCATCGCCAGTGGTGGCGCCATGGGGGTCTGGCTGGTCGTGGTCGGTGTGCTGACCAGCGCCATCACGGCCTTCGTCTACTTCCGGGTGATCGTGCTCATGTACTTCTCCGAGCCGACCGGTGAGACCCGGGTGGCGATGCCGACGGTGGTCAGCACCGTGGCGATCACCATCGGCACGCTGGCGACGCTGGTGCTGGGCATCGTGCCGTCGCCGCTGCTCGACCTCGCGACCAGTTCGTCGCAGTTCCTCCGATGACCCCCGCCGCGCGGGCCATGGGAAGCCTGGCGCTGCCCTCGCTCTCGCCGGAGCTCGCCGCGCGGCTGCAGGAGGGGCTCGCCGACGTCGACCGTTGCCTGCGGGAGCGGGTCGACCACGAGGACCCCTTCATCGCCCAGGCCTCGGGCCACCTGTCCGCGGCCGGAGGCAAGCGGTTCCGGCCGCTGCTCACCCTGCTGGCCGCGGAGCTCGGATCGGGGCGCAACGAGCAGGTCGTGGCCGCGGCGACCGGGGTGGAGCTGACCCACCTCGCCTCGCTCTACCACGACGACGTGATGGACGAGGCGAGCGTGCGCCGGGGCGCCCCCAGCGCGAACGCACGCTACGACAACTCCACCGCGATCCTCGTCGGGGACCTGCTCTTCGCCCGGGCATCGGAGGTCATCGCCGACCTCGGAGCCGACGCGGTGCGCATCCAGTCGCTGACCTTCGTGCGGCTGTGCACCGGGCAGATCCGGGACGACCGGCCGCCGCCCGCAGGCGCGGACCCGATGGACTACTACCTCGGTGTGCTCGCCGAGAAGACCGGCTCGCTGTTCGCGACCGCCGCCCACTACGGCGCGCTCTTCTCCGGCTGCCCGCCGGAGACCGTGGAGATCATGCGCCAGTATGGCGAGCGGCTGGGTATCGCTTTCCAGCTCGCCGACGACCTGCTCGACATCGAGTCGGAGTCACGGGAGTCCGGCAAGACGCCCGGGACCGACCTGCGGGAGGGCGTCGACACCCTCCCGGTGCTCTATGCCAAGGCCTCCACGGACCCGGCGGACGAGCGGCTACGCACGCTGCTGCAGAGCGACCTGCGGGACGACACGCTGCACGCCGAGGCCCTGGACATGCTGCGCGGCCACGCCGCGATGCAGCGTGCCCGCGAGCACACCAACGCCGTGGCGCGTGAGGCGCGGGACCTGCTCGAGCCGCTCGGCGACGGGGACGCCCAGGAGGCCCTGCGCGCCCTGGCCCTCGGGGTGGCCAACCGCGCGACCTGACGGCCCGACCGCCGGACCCCTCGTCTCGACGAGCGGAGCGCGCCGTCCTGGGGCACAGTGGGGGCAGGAGCCACCCGAACGAGTGGAGGTCTGCCATGCCCATGATGAAGAACGGCAAGCCGAACAAGGACGAGCTCCCGAGCACCTTGCAGCGCTCGGACGCCAAGGCGCAGCGCACCTTCGCCGAGGCCCACGACTCGGCGGCCGAGGAGTACGGCGACGGAGAGCGGGCGCACCGGACGGCGTACTCGGCCCTGAAGCACAGCTACGAGAAGGTGGGGGACCACTGGGAGCCCAAGGACCACAAGGGGCCCAGTGACGCGCAGGCGAAGGGCGGCCGGGACACCGACCGCAAGACGGCCGGCGGTGTGGACGCGAATGCCAGCAAGGAGCACCTCTACGAGGTCGCGCAGAAGCTCGACATCTCCGGCCGCTCGACCATGACCAAGGATGAGCTGGTCAAGGCGATCCAGAAGGCCAACGACAACGAGTCGGCCAAGTCCCGCGGCTGACTGGTCGGCCGACGAGATTCCGGCCCGGCCGGACCCGGACGGCTCAGGCGACCGCGCCCTCGGCCGACTGCTCGAGCCTCCGGGCGCGGGTGCGCACCGACCGCAGCGAGTCCGCCGACAGCACCCCGAGCGCGAGCCACACGATCGCGAAGCCGACCCACCGGGCGGTGCTCAAGTGCTCGTGCAGCAGCACGACCCCGCAGACCAGCTGCAGGATCGGGGTGATGAACTGCAGCAGCCCGATCGTCACCAACGGCACCCGGCGGGCGGCGGCAGCGAACAGCAGCAACGGGATTGCCGTGGCCACCCCCGAGGACGCGAGCAGCAGGCCGTGCCCGACTCCGTCCGTGGTGAAGGTGGCCCGCCCGGTGACGGTCAGCCACGCCAGCACCAGCGCGGCGACGGGCGCCAGCACGGCGGTCTCCGCGGTGAGGCTGTGCAACGCCCCGAGACTGGTGCCGAGCCGCTTCTTCATGAACCCGTAGCTGGCGAAGCTGCACGCCAGAGCCAGTGAGATCCACGGCGGCTTGCCGGCGGCGAACGTCAGGTAGAGGGCCCCCAGCAGCCCGATACCGACCGCGGCCCACTGCAGCGGACGCAACCGCTCCCGGAGCACGAAGACCCCGAGCCCCACGGTGACCAGCGGGTTGAGGAAGTAGCCCAACGCCGCCTCGGTGACGTGCCCGCTCATCACCGCCGCGACGTAGATGGTCCAGTTCGCGGCGATGAAGATGCTCGCCAGCGTGACCCCGACGAGGGCCTTGGGGCTGCGCAGGATCGGGCGCACCCACGCGAAGTCCCTGGTGGCCAGCACGACGAGCACGCAGAAGACCACCGACCACAGGATGCGGTGCACCAGGATCTCCCACGCGCCGGCCGGCGCCAGGATGGTGAAGTAGAGCGGGAAGGCACCCCAGATCAGGTAGGCCGTGAACCCGTATGCCGTCCCCAGCCTGGTCGCGTCGACGTCGCGGAAGCGAGCCGGCGTCACCGCCGGGTCGGCTCGGGCTCTGCCGCCGAGACGGTCCAGGTGTCCTTGCCCTCCAGCAGGCTGGCGAGGTCGGCGTCGGTCGCCGGGCCGCCGCCGGAGGCCACCGCCGCGTCGACCTGTGCGCGCACGAGGTCGTCATAGGTCGGCCGCTCGACGCTGCGGAAGATCCCCATCGGCACGTGCCGCATGGTGCGGTCGTCGAGCCGGGACAGGGCGAACGCCTGCGCCGGGTTGTCGGCTCCCGCGTCGTGCACGAGGACCCGGGACGGGTCGGCCTCGGACTCCGCCACGACCGCGAGGCCACCGGTGTCGTCACGCACGACCACGCGGGCGTCCTCGCCCTCGCCCACCCGGACCGGCTGTCCGTCGACCAGGTGGAGCAGCCTCGCAGCCTTCTGCTCGTTGTCCTTGAGCAGTTGGAACGCGCCGTCGTTGAAGATCGGGCAGTTCTGGTAGATCTCGACCAGCGCGGTGCCGCGGTGCTCGGCGGCCGCGCGCAGGGTCGCGGTGAGGTGCTTGCGGTCGGAGTCCATGGTCCGGGCCACGAAGGTCGCCTCCGCGCCCAGCGCCAGCGACACGGGGTTGAACGGGGTGTCGACCGAGCCGAAGGGGGTCGACTTGGTGATGCTGCCGATCTCGGAGGTGGGGGAGTACTGCCCCTTGGTCAGGCCGTAGATCTTGTTGTTGAACAGCAGGATCTTGAGGTTCACGTTGCGCCGCAGCGCGTGGATCAGGTGGTTGCCGCCGATCGAGAGGGCGTCCCCGTCGCCGGTGACGACCCACACCGACAGGTCGCTGCGCGAGGTCGCCAGCCCGGTCGCGATCGCCGGGGCGCGCCCGTGGATCGAGTGCATCCCGTAGGTGTTCATGTAGTACGGGAAGCGCGAGGAGCAGCCGATGCCCGAGATGATGACCATGTCCTCGCGGGCGATGCCCAGGCTCGGCAGGAAGGCCTGGACGGCGTTGAGGATGACGTAGTCCCCGCAGCCGGGGCACCAGCGGACCTCCTGGTCGGTCTTGAGGTCCTTGGCCTTCAGCTCGCTGACCTTCTCCCCGGCCAGGTCGGTCGAGCGGGCGATGGCGTCCGCGATGGGGGTGGGCAGGCCGAGGTCGTGCACGTGCGGGCCGGTGGTGGGCTCGGTGGCGGTCACTGGGTGCCTCCGTCGAGGGCGGCGGAGACGCCGCCCGGGTTGATCGCGTCGACGGCGTCGCCGATCACGCCGGCGAGCTCGGCGGCCCGGAAGGGCAGCCCGCGCACCTGGGTGTGGCTGACGACGTCGATGAGGTACTTGGCCCGCAGCAGCAGGGCCAGCTGCCCGAGGTTCATCTCCGGGCAGATCACCCGCTCGTAGCGGCCCAGGATCTTGCCCAGGTCGCCCGGCAGCGGGTTGAGGTGGCGCAGGTGGACCTGCGCCACCGAGCGGCCGGAGCGGCGGACCTGGCGGCACGCTGCCCCGATCGGCCCGTAGGTCGAGCCCCAGCCGATCACCGCGACCCGCGCGTCACCGTCGGGGTCGTCGACCTCGGTGGGCGGCAGCGTCGCGGCGATCCCGTCGACCTTCGCCTGCCGAAGCCGGGTCATCAGGTCGTGGTTGGCCGGGTCGTAGGAGATGTTGCCGGTGCGATCCGCCTTCTCCAGCCCGCCGATGCGGTGCTGCAGCCCCTTGGTGCCGGGGATCGCCCACGGCCGGGCCAGGGTGGCCTCGTCACGCAGGTAGGGCAGGAACTCGCCCTCGGCTCCGTTGGGCGCGGTGGCGAACTCGACGGTCAGGTCGGGCAGCGCGTCGACGTCCGGGATCTGCCAGGGCTCGGCACCGTTGGCCAGGTAACCGTCGGAGAGCAGGAACACCGGGGTGCGGTAGGTCAGCGCGATCCGGGCCGCCTCCAGGACGGCGTCGAAGCAGTCCCCGGGCGAGCGCGGCGCGACGATCGGCACCGGCGCCTCCCCGTTGCGGCCGAACATCGCCTGCAGCAGGTCCGATTGTTCCGTCTTGGTGGGCAGGCCGGTCGACGGGCCGCCGCGCTGCACGTCGACGATCACCACCGGCAGCTCGGTCATCACCGCCAGCCCGATCGCCTCGCTCTTCAGCGACACCCCCGGCCCCGAGGTGGTGGTCACCGCCAGCGCGCCGCCGAAGGCCGCCCCGATCGAGGCGGAGACGCCGGCGATCTCGTCCTCGGCCTGGAAGGTGCGCACACCGAAGGCCTTGTGCCTGGCCAGCTCGTGCAGGATGTCCGAGGCCGGGGTGATCGGGTACGCGCCGAGGAACACCGGCAGCCCCGAGCGCTGCCCGGCCGCGACGATGCCCAGCGCCAGCGCCTGGTTCCCGGAGATGTTGCGGTACCGCCCCGGCGTCATCGGGGCCGGCTTGACCTCGTAGGAGACGGCGAACGCCTCCGTCGTCTCCCCGTAGTTGTAGCCGGCCCGGAACGCCGCGACGTTCGCCGCCGCCAGCTCCGGCTGCGCCCGGAACCGCCGCTCGAGGAAGCGGATGGTGCCCACGGTCGGCCGGTGCTACATCCAGGAGAGCAGGCCGAGCGTGAACATGTTCTTGCTCCGCTCGGACTCCTTCTTGCCCAGCCCGCTGCCGGCCACCGCCTCCAGCGTGAGACTGGTCAGCGGCACGGCCACGGTCTGCCAGCCGGACAGCGAGCCGTCCTCCAGCGGGTTGGACTCGTAGCCGACCTTGGCCAGGTTGCGCGAGGTGAACTCGTCGGCGTCGACGATGAGCAGCCCGCCGCCGGGCAGGTCGGCCAGGTTCGCCTTCAGCGCCGCCGGATTCATCGCCACCAGCACGTCCGGCGCATCCCCCGGCGTCATGATGTCGTGGTCGGCGAAGTGCAGCTGGAACGAGCTGACCCCGGGCAGGGTCCCCGTCGGCGCGCGGATCTCGGCGGGGAAGTTGGGCAGCGTCGACAGGTCGTTGCCGAAGGCCGCCGTCTCACTGGTGAACCGGCTGCCGGTCAGCTGCATGCCGTCACCGGAGTCCCCGGCCAGCCGGATGACCACGCGGTCGAGGGCGACCACGCTCTTGACCAGGCCACCCTCCCTGGAGCGGGGGCCTGCTGTGGACGGATCCGTCGCAGTCATGAGTGGTCCACCTCCACCGGCCGAGATTACGTGTCCGTACCGGACGCCGGGGCCGCCTGTGGCCCGGGTCACTTCTGGAGCGGCGGGGTGATCCGGGCGGGAACGGCCGCCACGACGGGGCCGTTCTCACCATCGTGCAGCGCTGGAACAACGGACTGAAGACCGCTGTCCTCCTGGGGGCCATGGGTGCCCTCATCCTCGTGGTGGGGCAGCTGATCGGCGGTCGCCAGGGACTGTTCATCGCGCTGGTCATCGCGCTGGCGGTCAACGGCTGGGCGTATTTCAACTCCGACAAGCTGGCGCTGCGGGCCATGCGCGCGTTCCCGGTGACCGAGACGCAGGCGCCGCAGCTGTACGCGATCGTTCGCGAGCTCGCGACCGAGGCCCGCCAGCCGATGCCCCGGCTGTACGTGAGCCCCGCGACGCAGCCCAACGCCTTCGCGACGGGGCGCAACCCGCGCAACGCCGCCGTCTGCTGCACCCAGGGGATCCTCGAGCTGCTCGACCGGCGCGAGCTGCGCGCCGTCCTCGGTCACGAGCTCTCGCACGTCTACAACCGCGACATCCTGATCAGCTCGGTCGCGGGAGCGATGGCCACGGTCATCACGTACCTCGCGCACCTGGCGATGTTCGCCTCGCTGTTCGGGGGCCGGTCCGACGACCGGGACGGCGGCAACGCTCTGGGCGGCCTGCTGCTCATGCTGCTCGGGCCGCTCGCGGCGGGGTTGATCCAGATGGCGGTCAGCCGCAGCCGCGAGTACCAGGCCGACGCGTCGGGCGCCCGGCTCAGTCACGACCCGCTGGCCCTGGCCGACGCCCTGCGCAAGATCGAGCGGGGAGCCGCGGCGCGGCCGCTGCCGCAGGACAGCCGCCTGGTCACCCAGAGCCACCTCATGATCGCCAACCCGTTCCGCGGCCAGGGCCTGGCCACGCTGTTCTCCACCCACCCGCCGATGGCGCAGCGGATCGCGCGGCTGGAGCAACTGGCCCGGGAGATGGAGTAGGTACCTCCCACCCCACCCCTCGTTCCTCGGGCAGGTCCCTGTGACGGGGCGCCGGTCAGCGGTAGTTGTCGTATCGGTACCAGGGCGTTTGCTATCTATGATGGTTGAGGGAACACGCGACTGACCTGCGCGTTCGGTGTTGGACGCCGCTGAGTGATCACGGCGGGTGCTGAGCGTCTTGCGGACAATCTGCGGACTAGACACTCTGTAGCCGAGCTAATGATCTGCTTTCAACCGCCT